>JAZOVB010000209.1:0-8389 GCA_045658425.1 Clostridia bacterium
TAAATAAAAGAATAAAATAAAAAAACAAAGAACATAGTATAGAATACAGTCTATACTTAGTTCTTTATTGATTTTTCTGCTTTAATGTGATAAAATGGTAAAAGAATTGAAAATATTTATATAAAAAAGGAGAATTTTTATGGACATTTTAGCATTTTCGCTTTATTTTGTTGCAATGCTTTCCATCGGTATTTTCTTTTTCTTTAAGTCAAAGAATACTACCGAAAAGGATTATTTTTTAGGCGGTCGTCAGATGGGCCCATGGGTTACCGCAATGAGTGCCCAAGCCTCTGATATGAGTGCGTGGCTTTTAATGGGTCTTCCGGGCAGTATCCTTGCCTTCGGTTTCGGTCAGGCATGGATAGGTATCGGTCTTGCAATCGGCACAGCGGCAAACTGGATATTGGTTGCAAAAAGACTTCGTAAATTCTCAAGAGCATCAGGAGACGCTATAACACTTCCTCAGTATTTATCAAACCGTTTTATGTCAAAAAGCCATACTGTAAGTATTATCTGTGCGGTTGTATTCCTTGTATGCTTTACCATTTATGTTGCTTCTGCCTTTGTAGCAGGTTCAGATGTGTTTACCACTCTTATTCCGTCTTTAAATCGTGAAACAGCAATGATTATCTTTGCATTAATTGTTGTTACATATACATTCTTAGGCGGCTTCAATGCAGTTTGCTGGACCGACTTTTTCCAGGGGCTTTTAATGCTTGCAGCTTTGTTAATAGTTCCGATTGTTGTAGGCTTCACAAGAACTTTAGAGCCCTCAGCTTTAACAACAGTATATCAGGGACCAAACGGTGAAGAGTTTAAATTTGTTGCTGATTTCTTCAGCGCAAGCTGGCAGGATATCCTGTCAGGACTTGGTTGGGGCTTAGGTTACTTCGGTATGCCTCATATTATCGTAAGATTTATGGCAATAGAAAAACCGTCTATGGTTAAAAAGAGCGCAACTGTTGCGATTATCTGGGTTGTTTTATCCCTTGCCGCAACCATTGTTATTGCGTATCTTGGAAGAATGTTTGTATATTCAAACGGAACCGATTTATCAGAAGTTTTATTAAGAGAAGGAAAACAGTCCTTAATATTTGTTGAACTTGCCCGTGATGTATTCCCGGCATTTATTGCAGGCTTGCTTCTTGCAGCTATTATCGCAGCTTCAATGTCAACGGCAGACTCTCAGCTTCTTGTTGCTGCATCTGCGTTTTCAAGTGACCTGTATAAGCCTATGATAAGAAAACAAGCGTCAGATAAGGAAATGCTTTGGGTAAGCAGAATTATCGTTCTTGTAATTTCAGTTGTTGCATACTTTATTGCAAGTAGTAAGGGTGAAGCGGCTCAGGCTATTATGGATCTTGTTTCCAATGCGTGGGGAATATTCGGTGCGGCGTTCGGTCCGGTTGTTTTATTCTCTTTGTTCTGGAAGAGATTTACTTATAAGGGTGCGGTTGCAGGTATTATTACAGGTGCGGCTGTTGATATGTTGTGGTTATGGCTTCCTGTTGTTGGCGGTAAGACACTGACAGCGATTACAGGGATTTATGAAATTATCCCCGGTTTTATAATCGGTGCAATTGTTGCAATTATTGTTACATTACTTGATAAAGTACCATCCAGGGAAGTTCAGGCTATCTTTGAAAGTGCAACCGATAACAACATAGACGATTAATGAAACTTTATTTTGCCCCTATGGAGGGGATAACAACATATACATACAGAAATATTCATGCAGAGCTCTTCGGGGGATGCGATGATTATTATGCACCCTTTATTGTTCCTACCGAAAATGAAAGACTCAGTATGAAAACATTAAGGGATATAAAGCCTGAAAATAACCATATTAAACCGAAAATACAGGTTATGTGTTCAACTTGCGGTGCCTTTTTAGAATTTGAAAAAAAGGTAACTGAAATGGGATATGACGAGGTGAATATTAATCTTGGATGTCCTTCGGGAACGGTGGTAAAAAAATTTCGTGGTTCAGGCGCCCTTAAAAATCCCGTAATGTTGGATGAAATGCTTTCAGGAATTTTTGGTAAAAGCGATATAAAAATAAGTATAAAAACGAGAGCGGGTTTTTATTCCCATAATGAGTTTGATAAGCTTCTTGATATTTATAAAAAATATCCTTTTTCAAAACTTATAGTACATCCGAGAATAAGAGAAGAATTATATAAAGGTAAACCGAATCTTGAAAGCTTTTCAAAGGCATATAAAAAAATTGGTAAAAATCTCTGCTATAATGGGGATATATATTCTGTTTGTGATTTTAAAGAAATATCTGAAAAATTTCCGGGATTGGACAGTGTTATGATTGGCAGGGGTGCAGTTAAAAATCCCGCAATATTCAGAGAGATAAAGGGTGGCAGAAAGCTTTCTACCAAAGAACTTATATCTTTTTCCAATTTGCTTGAAAAAAGGTATCTTGAGTATTTCAGGTCAGAATGTAATGTTCTTCATAAGCTTAAGGAGATGTGGATATACGCGGGTGAGAACTATCCCAATGACCCTAAAATCATAAAAGCCATAAAAAAATCAGGAAAACTCAGCGAACTTAATAATGCCATCAATTCGCTGCCTGAACTTACATAAAACAATGTAAAATTCAAAACACCTTATTATTTAAAATAATGGGGTGTTTTTTATTGAAAAGTACATCAGGTTGTGTTATAATGATTCCATCGAAGATGAAAATCTCGATATGAATTCTAACGAATTCCCGATATGTCATAAATGACTCGATATGTGCTGTGGCACTCGATATGTCCCTAACTTGACATAATCATATAAAGATTGGCGAATTTTGTTGAAAATAAATATGTTGACAATATCCTACAATTTGTATATAATATGAATTATAGGATATATTTATTGTATAAATAATAGGAGGCAATTATGAATATAAACACTGAAACAATTACAACTATGACAGAAGCAAACCAAAATTTTTCGAAGGTGGCCAAAGTAGCAGAGAGTAATGGTCAGGCGGTTATATTTAAAAATAACAAACCAAAATTCTTGCTTATAGATGTGGAATCGAATTCTTATTTTGATATTACTGATGATGAGAAAATTGATGTAGCTGCAAGAAGAATTATGAACAGATTTAAACCTGCTTTTGAGGAGTTGGCGAAATGATTAAACTAAGCAAAGAAAAAGTTTTGCTTTTACATCAATTGATAGCAGAAGAAACAGGCGGCAGTGTTGGTGTTAGAGATGTTGGACTTTTAGAAAGTGCTCTTAACAATGCGTATGCTACTTTTGGTGGAGAAGAACTTTATAAGACCAAAGAAGAAAAAGCGGCAAGTCTTGGATTTTCGTTAATATCTAATCATGCATTTGTTGATGGGAATAAAAGAATTGGTGTATATGTTATGCTGACATTTTTGGAAGCAGAGGGTATAAAAATGAATTGTACTAATGCAGATGTGGTTGACTTTGGTTTGTCTGTTGCTTCGGGCAATATGAAATACGATGAAATTCTGGAATGGATAAATAGGTTCAAAAAGTAATTTTTGAATCTGACTTTATATAATCCTATAATAAACCAAAAGAAGTTAAATTTAATAAAAATATTAATCTCAAGGAGATGTCTTAATTGAAAACCTGTACCCGAAAAGCTATATATATGACTTTGCTTTTAACATTAATTTTTACTTTTGCTGCATGTGATTTACAAAAAAATGTAAGCGTGTGGGAAAAAGCAACCTATACCCAGGATACTATGCTTGGCTCCGGCTCAAAAACCTTTACTCTTGTGGTTAAAGCGGAAGAAAAGGAAGTAACCTTTACTGTTAAAACAGATAAAGAAACTGTTGGGGAAGCTCTTATTGAAAATAAGCTTATTTCAGGGGAGCAGGGGACATACGGTCTTTATGTAAAATTTGTAAACGGAATTGAAGCCGACTATAATAAAACCAAAAGCTATTGGGCGTTTAGTAAGAACGGTGAGGGACTTATGACGGGAGTTGACGGTGAAAAAATCACAGAAAATGCCCGTTATGAGCTTGTATGTGTTAAACAGTAGATTATAGAAAGGAAAAAATATGGCATATAACGGAATTCTTAACAATGAATTTAATATAAAGCTTATAGTGCTTTTTGTGCTGAAACACTATGGGAAGCCTGTAACAAATCAGTTGCTTACCCAGATGGCGCTTGAGGATGTGGATATAGACTACTATCTTTTCCAGAAATGTCTTTTTGATGTAATTAAAATCGGTTGGATAAGGACTTTCAAGGAAGAGGGTGAGTATAAATACGAGCTTTGCGAAAACTCTTATGAATCGGTTGAATGTTTTCAGAATAAAATACCTTATATGATAAGACAAAAGCTTTTATTTTGTATAAAAAAACAGTTGACTGCCGAACTTCCGAAAACCGCTGTAGAATCAGATATAGTGGTTTCCGAAAAAGGCGAGTTCAATGTATTTTTAAGAATATTTGAAAAAGGAGACCTGTTGTTTGAGTTAAATGTCAATGTAGGCTCCCGTGATTTAGCTTTAAGAACAAAAGAACATTTTCTGAAAAATGCTACTGAGATTTATATGGAAACTACCAGAAATGTGATGAAAGATGTGTAGAAAATGAAGTTTGAAACAATATCAGTGGGGGATTTATCCACCAATTGCTATATCGTATATGATGAAATTTTGAAAAAAGGGATTATAATAGACCCGGGAGCTGATGGGAACTGGATAATCGCCAAAGCAAAGGAGCTTGAGCTTCAGATAGAATATGTTGTGTTTACCCATTTTCATTTTGACCATATTCTCGCATATCATGAAGTAAAAGAGGAATTTCCTTCTGCTGTACCTCTTATTTCAAAAAAAGAAGAACCTGCAATGTATGACGAAAGCAAAAGTCTTTTGTTTTATACAGGAGAAGCTTTTGGGGAAATAACCGATTATAAAACTTTGAAAGAGGGAGATTTGATAATATTCGGGGATGCATCCCTGAAAGTAATTGAAACACCGGGGCATACCCAAGGATGTATCTGTCTTTACGGTAACGGAATTCTGTTTTCGGGGGATACTCTTTTTTACGGATCGGTGGGAAGATGGGATTTCCCGGGAGGCTCTCTTGTTGAAGAGCTTTCATCGATAAGAGAAAAGCTATTCATTCTTCCTGATGATACTTGTGTGTATCCGGGACATGGCGAAAGTACTGCAATAAGGTATGAAAAAGAAAATAATCAGATAGTAAAAAATATGTAATTGGGAAATATATATAAAAGATATATAAAGGAGTTGTTAATATGGAATGGATTAAAGGTTTAAAAGGCACTGTAAGAAAAACAACAGAGGTGGTATATGAAAAATCCTCTCAGTTAGTTGAGCTTACAAAGGTGAAAATCAAGGTTTCTCAGGCAGAGGGGGAAATAGATAAGCTTTTTGGTCTTTTGGGAACTAAAATATATGATGCATATAAAGCAGGAACACCCTTTTCTGAAGAAATAAATGGTCTTTGTATCGCTCTTGACGGAAAATATAAAGAACTTGAAACTCTTGTTTCTCAGGCGGATGAAATCAAAGAGGTTCAGGAGTGTCCGGCTTGTAAGGAAAAAAATCCTGCAGATTCAAAATTCTGCTCGAAATGCGGAGAAAAATTAGTTTAAGAAAATTAGGTCTTGACAATTTTGAAAAAGTTATATATAATTACTATGTTATACCAACACTTACACTAGTTCGGTTGGTCTTAAAATCCCTGTAACTTGCGGGAAACTGTAAATATACGGGGCTTTTCGGATGTTTGAAAAAATGAATTGGTGTAAGTGTTGGTGGAGGAAAAATTGGTTTCCTCTATAAGATTAAGGAGGTGCGAAAGATGAAAAGAACATATCAACCAAAGAAAAGACAGAGAAGCAAAGAGCACGGCTTCAGAAAAAGAATGAGAACTGCTAACGGCAGAAAAGTATTGGCAAGAAGAAGATTAAAGGGCAGAAAAAGATTAAGTGCGTAATTAAAACGTAGAATATGGTTATGAGCTTGTTGAAAAACAAGCCCTTTTGCCGTGTAGTGCATAAGATTCGGATAGATTGCACTATGAATAAAATGCCGTTTCTATTGCGGCATTTTTTTAAAATATGAAAAAAAGACGGGACTGTTTATGATAAAAACCGTATCCATTAAGGAAAACAGAACTTTTTCATACCTGTACAGACGGGGGAAATTTATTTCCTCCGATTGTCTTATACTGTATTTTAGGAATAACAGATTTGAAAACAACCGTCTTGGAATTACCGTTACTAAAAAAGTGGGGAAAGCGGTTATAAGAAACCGCGTGAGAAGAAGAATAAAAGAAGCATACAGAGAAATTGAGAGGATAATTCCATCCTCTTATGATTTTGTTATAGTGGCAAGAAGCACTGCAGCGGAAGTTGATTATAATAAAATTCTTTCTGCACTTAAGTATTTATTTAAGAAAGCAGGTCTGCTCTGATGTTGAAAAAGCTTTTTCTTCTTCCTGTTAAGTTTTACAGAAAATTTTTGTCTCCCCTGAAAAGGTATCCCACCTGCCGGTATATTCCCACTTGCTCGGAGTATGCAATTCTGGCAATTGAGAAATACGGGGTTATAAAAGGAACTCTTAAAGCTGTATGGCGTATTTTAAGATGCAATCCTTTTTCAAAAGGCGGGGTGGACTACCCTTAGCAAGAATTTTAAGGATGTGAAAATATGGATTTTTTAGGCGCTCCTATAGGATTTATAATGAATCTTATTTACGGATTTTTATCAAATTACGGTTTTACCATTATCGTAATATCTGTTTTATTTAAGCTTATTATGATGCCGCTTACAGTTAAGCAGCAAAAGTCAATGGCTGCAATGCAGGAAATTCAGCCGTTAATGAATGAAATTCAGACCAAGTATGCAAACGATAAAGAAAAGCAGAGCCAGGAAATGATGAAAATATATCAGGAATATAATATCAGTCCTTTCGCAAGCTGTCTGCCTACTTTACTTCAGTTTCCCATACTTATCGGTTTGTACGGTGCAATTGCAAAACCGCTTTCTTTTATGCTTGGTCTTGCAAAGGATAAAATTGCAGAACTTGCAAAAATAGCAGGTCTTACAATAACAAATAATATGTCTCCGTACAGATACGAAATTGATATTGCAAACAAAATCAGCCAGTCTGATTTTATAGATAAGGTTCAGAGTATATTGCCGGGCTTTGAAGGGATTGATTTTAACTTTTTTGGTTTAAATCTTTCAGTTACCCCGGAATTTTCCGTTTTGTCTACCGCATGGGTTTTACCCGTTCTTGCCGCAGGTCTTACAATGCTCAGCAGCTATTTAATGCAGGCGCAGAATAAAACTCAGAGCGAAGCTCAGTCAAGTCAGAAAGTTATGCTTTATATGATGCCGGTAATGATATTATTCTTTGGCTTCCAGGTGCCAACCGGTCTTAGCTTGTACTGGTCTGTAAACAGCGTTCTGCAGATAATTCAGTTTTATACTTTGGACAGAGTAATCAAGGAAAGACTCGCTACCGAAATCGCAGTTAAAGGTGCAAGTTCAGTTGCGAAGAATCAGAAAAGGAGATAAGCTATAATGAGAGAAATAATTGCTACCGGAAAAGATACCGAGCAAGCTATTGAAGCAGGTCTTTTAGAGCTTAACGTTTCGAGAGAAGATGTTAAAATTGAAATTCTGGAAACAAGCAACAAAGGTCTTTTCGGGCTTTTTGGTCAGAAAGATGCAAAGGTAAAAATCATTGTGGAAAGTGATAACAGTGATGTTGTTGTTAAAACCGAAGAATTTATCTTAAGTGTTTTGTCGAAAATGGGAATTACCGCATCGGCTCAGATTGAAATTAAGGAGAATAACCGTATTGAAATAAGCCTTGAGGGTGAAAATATGGGTATGGTTATAGGAAGAAGAGGGGAAACTCTTGATGCACTTCAGCATGTTGTTCAGCTTTATGTTAACAAAGAATTTGAAACCTTCTATAAGGTAACTGTTGATACAGAGGATTACAGAGCAAAAAGAGAAGAAGCTCTTACTCAACTTGCTCACGGTCTTGCAAAAAGAGTTATAAGAACAAGAAAAGAAGTTGTATTAGAACCTATGAAGCCTTATGAAAGAAGAATTATTCATACAGCACTTCAGAATTATAATAAGGTTAAAACACATTCAATAGGCGAAGAGCCTAACAGAAAGCTTGTTGTTTCCTTTAAGTTCCCTAACAAAAAGGTAGAAGCAGAAGAAACAGAAGAATAATACATAAAAAGGGAATGAAAAAACTCCAGACCACCAAAAGCAAGGTATATCAATAGTTCAGAAAAGATATTTTTAAAAAAACTATTAAAAAGGTAAAGATTTTTTCAAAATCTTTGTAATTTATGCTTTTGGTTATGAACGAATTTAGCCACTCGCTG
>JAZOVB010000210.1:0-2160 GCA_045658425.1 Clostridia bacterium
AGGTATTTTTCCTAAATTACCATAAATATCTTTTTGTTCTTCAATGTAATAGCATAGAATTTTAACATCATGTAAACAATATTGTTTTTCTTCTGGCGTTAATGGTGTGTTTTGGTGGCGTATTAAACTATAATCTAAATCACCTGTTAGCTTTTCTATTTTGTGATTTATTAAGTTTTCGGCCACTTTTTCTAAACTCATTCCAGATAGAATGAGTGTATCACGAAAAATTATAAAATCTATTTCCGCTTTATACGGTTTTCTTATATCGCCTGCAAATACTGCCCATAATTCCCCTAATTCTTTACGCATAAACTGAAATTCAAAAGCTAAATTATGTACCCAAATATAACATTTTTTCTTAGAATTTAAAGCCAATAATAACCGTAAATGCTTTAGAAAGGTTTTAAATTCCCCCCATGTTCTACCATAAAAATATAATTCTTCACCATTGTTTAATAAACCTACTTGCCAGATATACATAAAAGCAAATTTATTTTCTCCCACATAGGTGTTAGATGTTTCTATATCAAAGGTTACAATTAAATCACTCATTTTTATAGTTGTTTTCAACTGACTATCATAGACATGATGGAAAGATTTTTCAGTTAAAAACTCTTTGAAGCGTTTAAAATTATATCTTTCCATCATGTTACACTCTCCCACCTATTTTATAGTAACTTGTACATTAGCATTATTTATTCCAGTTATTCTGTTTTTAAATTCATTTGTAAGACTTTCTAAAGTGTCTTCTACATACGCTGTGCCTATTTCTTTCAAAGATGTTTCAATGATATTTTTAAGGCTTTCTGTATCACTAGCTAAATTGCCTATAGCAGATTTTTCAATGCTCAACGCCTTTTCTATTGCACGAAATAGCCGCCTATAGTCCATTGCTATTCCCTGTTTTTGTACCTTGTCATAATAATCCTCTAAAAGTCTATACACATGAAAAAAATCTTTTAATTGTGCTTGCATTGATATACCATTCCTACTAAATTTAAATCCGATTGACTTTGCAAGGTCTTTAGTATGTTGGCGTATTGCCTTAACACTTCCTGTCTTTGCGTTCAACACTCTCATCATTTGATAATATTGTGTTTGCAATTCCTGCCAGTTTTTACCCTTCACACTAAAGCGAATTTGTCCTTTAGCATTTACTAAACCCTGCTCCCGTAAATTCCTATATATACTGTACTCTGTCAATCCTGCTTCCTCAATTCTTGCAAGTCGTTTATTAACTGCTGACTGCATAGCTAATAAACGCTTTTTAAACTGCTGTATGCTTTCCTCTGTGCGTTTAAAAGATGTGTCCATGTAGTTATACCTCCTTAGATAAAAATACCACCTTCCACCAAAATGGCAGAAGGTGGCAAGAAAACATCTTACTTCAAGTCTACAAACTTCACCGAATAACATTCTTTGTTGTAGGTTTTGCTGTGGTACTGATATACCTGCATACCACATTTACCCTCATTTACGGCGTTGATGTAGTCGGCATTTTCACGAATTGAAATGATAACGCCGTTCAGATGGGAAGGAATAGAAACATTGTAAATCATGTGTTCCCCTTCTATCTGCAATTCTACACTCAAGACGGCATGTTCTCCAAACTTGCTTTTGGTGTTAATCCACATATCGAAAATGGTTGCATTGTCTTTCCCATCGTCTAAAATGTGGTAAAGTTGCTCCAGATTGATAAATTCTGCTTTTTCAAAGTCGGCGGAACGTGCAAAGGGACTTTCAAAAGACTTATTTAACGCTTCAAACATACCCATGACTTAATCCTCCTCATTAGTGGCGTTTTCGCCGTTATCATTGTTGATAGCTTCCAAAATCCTGTCGTTGAACTCAGGATTAAAGTCCTTATAAGTAGCTTCCATGATAATGTTGCCTTTCTTCAAAACTTGAAAAGGTACTTTCCCCACTTTCTCACTAATGGCCTGCTTGTTAATTTTTCCAGTCCATGCAAAAAATGTCCTTGTGGTAGTAGTTCCCTGTTCAAAATCTGCAATACCCACTACAGCATAAGGGATTTTTATTTTCATGGTTTTACTCCTCCTGTATAAATGTTTGTAATTTCCTTTGTTTCACAGATGAATCTGTTTAAAGCGTGTATCTTTTTGGCATTATTAGGGCGGTTATAGATGTATTTTTCAA
>JAZOVB010000211.1:0-2095 GCA_045658425.1 Clostridia bacterium
ATGAACAATATCAATTTTCAACTGACACCTTCAATCATTTATGCTATAAAAAAGCGTAATATACCTTTAGTACAAACGGTGCACGATTATCAGATGATTTGCCCTAATCATCTTTTATATAGCCTTGAGGAAGCAAAACCTTGTGAGCGTTGTATAAATGGTTCAAAGTTTAATTGCTTTAAATATGGTTGTATCCACGGTTCAAAGGCTAAAAGCCTTATTGGTGTAATAGAGGCAAAATTATATTCTTTATTAAAAACATATAAAAAGGTGGATTTATATGTTTGTCCAAGCAAGTTTTTGGAAGAAAAACTTTTAAGTGCGGATAGTCTTTATTCTGGTAAAACCTTTATGGTACATAATTTTATTGAAAAGAAGTCTATGCCCGAAAAAACAGATACGGAAAAGCCTTATGTTGCTTTTGCGAGTCGACTTTCCGTTGAAAAGGGTGTAGGTATTTTAGCTAAAGCTGCAAAGCTTCTTCCTGACATTACTTTTAAAATTGCAGGAACCGGACCGGATGATGAATGCCTTAAAAATATTCCCAATGTCAATATGTTAGGCTTTCTTACAGGGGATGAGTTAATATCCCTTATTGCTAACGCAAAAGTGATGATTTTGCCTTCTGTTTGGTATGAAAATTGTCCTTTAAATATACTTGAAACACACGCATTTGGTGTTCCTGTTATTACGATGAATAGTGGGGGAATGGCAGAACTTGTTGAAGACGGCAAAACAGGTCTGCTTATAAAGGAGCCAACTGCAGAGGCTACTGCAGAGGCTATAAATAAATGTTTTGAAGATGAAGAATTTTATTCTTCACTTAAGCAAAATTGCGAAATAAGAAAAGATGAGATAATCGAAGTTGGCGATTATGCGGATATTTTAATAGAAAAGTATCAGCAAATTATAGGTTAAGAGGTGAAAACAGTGGCAGCACCAAAAGTGAGCGTTATAGTACCTGTTTATAATACAGAGAAATATTTACAACAATGTATAACTTCAATTACTTCTCAAACAATAAGGGAAATTGAAATCGTTATTGTAGATGACGGCTCAAGGGAAGAGTGTGCTGTTCTATGTGATTCCTTAGCAAAAACTGACGATAGAATCAAGGTAATACATAAAGAAAACGCAGGTCCCGGCTTTGCAAGGAATACGGGAATTGAAGCTGCAATGGGCGAATATATAGGATTTGTTGATTCGGACGACTATATAAAGCCTGAAATGTACGATGTGCTTTATAACGCAGCCTTAAAAAATAATGCAGACCTTGTTGTATCAGGTATTAGTTTTGTTGGCGGAAACACCTTTGGAAAGAGCGGAGAATACGAGGAAAAGCATTATTTCCATAATGAAACGCTTTTTGAAAATGAAGACATAAAGAAACTTCTCTTAGGCGTAGTTGGTGCATTACCACACGAACCTGATGACAGTAGATATGGCGTTAGTACCTGTAAAAATCTTTTTAAACGCTCGGTAATTGCGGATAATAAACTTGAGTTTTTATCCGAACGCAAGGTTATGAGTGAAGATGCTATTTTTATGATTGATTTTATTAAACTTATTGATAAAGCTGTTGGTATTCATGGGGCGTTTTATTGTTACAGAAGAAATGATGAATCATTTTCTAAATCTTACAGAAATGACCGCTTTTCAATGGTGCAAAGTTTCATTAAAGAATTAGAAAATCATATTAAAAATGTCTGCAAGCATGAAGAATATAGTCTGTATTTAAACAGACTTATCCAAGGTTATGGAAGAATTTTATGTTCGCAAGAAATAATGCACGCTAAGGAAAAGGGTATAAAATATTCAAGCCTTTTAAAAAGACTTAAAATGATTTGTAAAAGCCAGATGATATCGGATTCACTAAAAGATTATCCTTGGTATCGTTTGCCGAAGAAGCAGGCGGCATTTGCCTTTGCAATGAAGTATAAATTATATTTACTGCAAAAAATAATGGTTTTATTTAGAGCAAGATAGGAGTAAGAAATATGTTTTTTTCGGTAATAGTCCCGATATACAATGTTGAAAAATATTTAAGCCGATGTATTGATAGCGTACTGTCGCAGACTTTTGCCGATTTTGAACT
>JAZOVB010000212.1:0-2526 GCA_045658425.1 Clostridia bacterium
CCACAGACCACTAAACCTCGTCGGAAGAATTCTGAAACAAACTTTTTCATATTCCTTCATACCTCCTTCTTATCTGTGAAAAACAACGTCTTGAAACATAATCACGATAGCCACATTGAAATACAGCATCAACACCGCCACTGAATACCGCATCAAATTGCAGAATGCGGTGTTCGTTTGCGAGGGTGGATTTGTTAATACGTATAAAATAAGAGGGCAAAATATTTTCCAACTCATAGAGCCTTTCCTTGAGTGTATAGTTGTTGCAGTTAGTATCAATAGCAATTACTTTCTTTTCAATAACAGTAATGCATTCTATTTCTGAAAATGTCAATTTTCTCATCTTATCATCTCTGTATCCCATAATGCTGTCTGTACCCGAATAACTGCATACAAGATTTTCTATCTGCTCGGTAAGAAAAGATGGTGTATGAACTATTGCGATTATTTCTTCGTCTGAATTTTTATCGATAATCAGTTTGTATTTCATCACTTCAAATCCTTATTGTTTTTTCATTTGTTTGAGGAAGCAGAACACGCTTGCCGCAGTAATAAATACACTGTAAAGAAAAATGGGAAGAATATGACTAAAAGTAAGTTCATAGCTTCCGCTGAACAAAGCTTTTTCTATTTCTACTGCGTGAAAAAATGGCAAAGCTCCTGCTAATTTTTCAAAAAAGCCTCCCACAAGCTTCAAATCAAACCACACTCCTGAAAGCCAAGCGGAGAGGTTGGTAAGCAATGCACCGCAAATACCGCCAACTTGCTTAACACCTAATATACTACCGCATAAAAGACCCAAAGCAATGTTGAATATTGCCATAGGTATTATCCCGATTATGGCACAGATAATATTTATGCTCACAGACAATCCCAAAGGTATTGCAAAAAGATAGCATATAACTGTCTGTCCGACAGCAATAGGCAAAAGCGGCAGCATATAGCCAAGTATAAAGTCAAAGCCTGTAAGCGGAGTTGTGTATAATCTCTGCAGCAAAGCGCTTTCACGGTCTTTTGCCACAAGCGTTGCGGAAAAAAGTGTCATAAAGGACAAACCGAACACGGTAATTCCCGGAGTAAGTGTGTCAATTTCAAAAAGATTCACCGGTACATTTGCCTGTATGGCACTTAAAAGAAGCAGTAAAATCAAGGGAAACCCTAAACCAAAACCAAGATTGACAGGGTCACGTAAAATCTCCTTTATGTTTCTTTTGGCAAAAGTCAACATTCTTATACCACGCCCTCCTTCACAACAGAAAGGAAGGCTGATTCAAAATCAGTTGTTCCTGCTTTTTCTTTTAATTCTTCTATGGTTCCCACCACAAGAATATTACCGTCTTTCATAATACCTATTCGGTCAGAAAGAGCCTCAGCTTCTTCCATATAATGTGTAGTCAGGATAATGGTCGATTTACCTTTCAAAGAACGAATCTCATCCCAAAGCTCGTGTCTTGCAATAACATCCAAGCCAAGGGTAGGTTCATCCAAAAACAGAATTTCAGGTTCACTGATAAGAGCCATAGCAATGCTGACACGACGCTTATAACCACCGGATAACTTGCCGGCCTTTCTGTTTAAAACAGAGCCTAAAGAGAATTGTTCAGAAAGTTCTTTGATTCTTGTTTTCGTTTTTTCTTTAGAAAAGCTATGAATACCGCATATCAGTTCAAAATTTTCTTTAACGGAAAGATTTGGTGCTACTGCGGTTTCTTGCGGAGATACCCCAATTAACTGCTTTACCTTTTCAGGTTCCTTAATTACGCTGTATCCACCTACTAAAGCATCGCCATCCGTAGGTTTTGTTATGCAGGTCAACATCTTTATTGTTGTAGTTTTTCCTGCACCGTTAACACCTAACAAAGAAAACAATTCACCCTGATAAATTTCTAAATTGAGTTTATCAACAGCTGTAAGATTTTTATACCGCTTGACAAGTTCTATTGTCTTTATTTTTGGCATTTGTGTTGTCCTCCTTTTAGCTTACAGTACAATAATAACAAATTAAAAGGAAGAATTGTTAATTTCTATCTGTTCGGTCGTTTTTTGCATCTCATCGGTCACGAAGATTCTTTTTCTACCGATTTGCAACTTGTGATAATGTTTTTGTTAGAATCATTATATCATACTAATACTATGTAATTCAAACTACATACACTTGTTGCTTTAACTGTATCAGGTGCTTTTTTTATGAAAAAATTAAAGCAAAGGAAGTGAAAAAATGCTTTAGCAAACCAACCGAAAAAGCAGTAAAAAAGCATGGGATTAGTCTTAGCAAGCATTGAATTTGTGCATACAAATTCCACTTGTTAGGGACAAACCTAAAACTCACAAAAAAAGTCGCACTCCGAAAGGAATGCGACGATACATAAAACTATAAAATCATATACAAAACTCTATTTTAAACAAAAAAATTGAGTATTCACAGGTCAAATCCCTTATGAATACTCAATATGGTCGGAGTAAAGATGATAAATCCAAACCCGCACAAGCGGCTTCAATCTCTTGGAATGAAACCCGCTTTGTGCT
>JAZOVB010000213.1:0-18172 GCA_045658425.1 Clostridia bacterium
ATCAGGATTTTTCTTCTGAGGCATTATGCTTGAGCCTGTTGAGAAACTGTCATCAAGCTCTACAAAGGAATATTCATTGGTACACCATAGAATAACCTCTTCGGAAAATCTGGAAAGATGCATCATAATCATAGATGCTACAAAGGTAAATTCTATTGCATAGTCACGGTCTGAAACTCCGTCCAGACTGTTTTCGGTTGGTCCGAAAAATCCCAATTCCCCTGCAGTAAAGAATCTGTCAAGAGGATAGGTTGTAGTAGCCAAAGCACCAGAGCCTAAGGGACAAAGATTTAGTCGTTTTACGCAGTCGCAAAGTCTTTCATAATCCCGAAGAAACATCTGGAAATATGCAAGCATGTGGTGAGCTAAGGTTATAGGCTGTGCTTTCTGCAGGTGAGTATAACCCGGCATAATTGTTTTTTTATGCTCTTTGGCTATATTTAATATAACCTCCATAAGATTTAAGACAAGGGTTTTTATTTCAAAACATTCTTCTCTTAAATACATTTTAAAGTCAACTGCAACCTGGTCATTACGGCTTCTGCCTGTATGAAGCTGTTTACCGATATCGCCAAGTCTTTCAATAAGAATAGTTTCAATATTCATATGAATATCCTCGGCAGTAACCGAAAATTCAACTTTTCCCGATTCAATATCCTCTAAAATACTTTCAAGTTCTTCAGCTATTTTTTGAGCATTTTCCTTTGGAATTATACTCTGATTGCCAAGCATTTTTACATGGGCAATACTTCCCTTTATATCCTCTTTATAAAGTCTTTGGTCAAACTTTATCGAGGAATTATAGTCATTTGCCAAGCTATCAGTTTCCTTGGAAAAACGACCGCCCCATAATTTCATAATGTGACTCCTTATTTATTGTTTTTTGCTTCTTTTTCCTTTAAAGCTCTTACCTTCAGCGGTAAGCCAAACAGGTTGATGAAGCCTTCAGCATCTTTATGGTTATAAACCTCATCCTCATCAAAGGTTGCGAATTCTTCGGAATATAATGAGTATGGAGATTTTGCACCTGCAGGAGTTGCCTGACCTTTATACAATTTAAGTCTTACTGTACCGGTTACATTCTTTGCACAAACATCAACAAAAGCATCAAGAGCTTCTCTTAAAGGTGTGAACCACAAGCCGTCATATACAAGCTCTGCATATTTCTGAGAGATAAGTTCTTTATAGTGCATTGTCTGTCTGTCAAGACATAGATATTCAAGCTCTTTTATAGCAGCATAAAGAATTGTTCCGCCCGGAGTTTCGTATACGCCTCTTGATTTCATACCAACAAGACGATTTTCAACCATATCGGCAATACCAACACCGTGCTTACCGCCAAGCTCGTTTAATTTTTCAACAAGCTTTAACGGAGACAATTTTTCACCGTTTACTGAAACAGGAATTCCCTTTTCAAATTCTATTTCAACATATTCGCATTTGTCGGGAGCTTTTTCAGGAGTAACCATAAGCTTTAAAAGCTTATCATACTGAGGCTCATTCCATGGATCTTCAAGATCAAGACCTTCATGAGATAAGTGCCATACATTTCTATCCATAGAATAATTATCTTCCTTAGTAACAGGAAGAGGAATATTTCTTGCCTTTGCATATTCTATTTCTTCATCTCTTGAACGGATATCCCAAATTCTCCATGGAGCTATTATCTTTAAGTGAGGTGCCAAAGCCTTAACGGTAAGCTCAAATCTTACCTGGTCATTACCTTTACCGGTAGCACCGTGACAAATTGCCACCGCACCCTCTTTTTCTGCTATTTCAACAAGTCTTTTAGCAATACAAGGACGGGCATGAGATGTACCAAGTAAGTATTTTCCTTCGTATACCGCACCTGCCTTAAGAGTCGGGAATATGTAATTTGCAACATAGTCTTCCTTTAAATCTTCAATATAAAGCTTGGAAGCACCTGTTTTTAATGCTTTTTCTTCTAACCCTTCGGTTTCTTTACCCTGACCTACATCACCGCATACTGCAATAACTTCATAATCGTAATTCTCTTTTAACCAGGGAATGATGATTGATGTATCAAGACCACCGGAGTATGCTAAAATAACTTTTTCTTTCTTACTCATGTTTCTTCCTCCAAATTTTAAAGATTTATGAATTTAAATATTGTTAAATAAAAAATTTTGTGTTATTATATATACAACAAATGATATTATACTATATCTTTTCAAAAAAAGCAAGTCTTTTTTATAAAAATACATAAAAATGCATTTTTATGCATAAAGAGGTATAAATTATGAGAATTCTTGGGATTGACCCGGGGTATGCTATCGTGGGAATAGGTATAATTGAATATGTGGGAAATAAGTTCAAAGTCATTGAGTACACTAAGATTACCACTGAAGCACACACCGATTTTCCTGCAAGGCTCAAAAAGGTATATGATGAATTAAATTGCATAATTAATGAATACAAACCTGATGCCATAGCTATTGAAGAGTTGTTTTTCAACAATAATGCAAAAACAGCCATAAATGTCGGTCAGGGACGAGGGGTATGTCTTTTATGCGGGGCAATGAATAATATTCCGATTTCCGAATATACTCCCCTACAAATAAAACAGGCGGTTGTTGGATACGGCAGAGCCCAGAAGGAACAGGTACAGCAGATGGTGAAGGTGCTTTTAAATCTTGAAAAAATACCAAAGCCCGATGATGTTGCCGATGCTCTGGCAGTGGCAGTGTGCCACGCTCATTCATATAAAGTAAACAGTAAGCTTGGAGGTTTTTAAATGTTTTATTATATTAAAGGTAAAGTTACAGTTAAGGAAAATAATTTTCTTGTGCTTGACGCTTCCGGAGTCGGATATAAAATATACACATCCTTTACTACCTTAAGCAAAGCTACACTAAACGAAGAATTTTTATGCTATACTTACACTCATATAAGAGAGGATGTATTTGATATTTACGGATTTTATTCTCCCGAAGAGCTTAACACCTTTGAGCTTCTTATTACGGTTTCGGGAGTAGGTCCTAAAGCCGCATTATCAATTCTTTCCTTTATGCCAACCGATGTTTTTGCTATTTCGGTTATCAAAAATGATGTAAAGGCCATTACACAGGCTCCCGGTATAGGAAAGAAAATTGCAGAAAGAATTATTCTTGAATTAAAGGATAAAATCGCAAAGACAAAGAGTTTTGACGAGGCACAGCTTACCGGTGATTTCTCTAATGAAGATACGATAAAAGAAGCAATTGACGCTCTTATGGTACTTGGCTATTCACAGCTTGAAGCCAAAGGGGCGGTCTCCTCGGTTAAAGACAGATTTACCGATGTTGAAGATATTATAAAGAATGCTTTGAAGCTTCTTATGAACTGATGAAATGAGGGTTTAGATTATGGATGAAAACGAAAGAATAGTTTCCGCAACAGAGCTTAGTGAGGATAGCGATGTTTCATTACGCCCAAAGTTTTTAAAGGATTATGTGGGTCAGGAAAATTCCAAAGAAAATCTTACAATCTGCATTGAGGCGGCAAAGCAAAGAGGCGAGGCACTTGATCATGTTCTTTTATACGGTCCCCCGGGACTTGGAAAGACCACTCTTTCCCAGGTTATTGCAAATGAGCTTAATGTTAATATCCGCGTTACCTCGGGTCCTGCAATTGAAAAACCGGGTGATTTAGCGGCTATTCTTACCAATCTTAACGAAAACGATGTATTATTCATTGATGAAATACACCGTCTTTCAAAAAGTGTGGAAGAGGTTTTATACCCTGCCATGGAAGATTTTGCTTTAGATATTATTATAGGAAAGGGTCCCTCCGCAAGAAGTATAAGACTTGATTTACCTAAATTTACTTTAATCGGCGCAACTACAAAGGCGGGAAATTTAACAGCACCTTTAAGAGACCGTTTCGGAGTACTTTTAAGACTTGATTTATATACTCCCGAAGAATTGGAAAGAATTGTTACAAGGTCCGCCGGAATCTTAAATATAGATATTGAAAAGGACGGAGCAAAAGAGATTGCCTCCCGCTCAAGAGGCACACCGAGAATTGCAAACAGACTTTTAAAGAGAGTAAGAGATTATGCTCAGGTTAAGGGCGACGGGGTTATTACAAAGGAAATTACTGATAAATCTTTAAGGCTTATGGAAATTGATAACATAGGTCTTGATAAAACTGACAAGAGAATGATTCTTGCAATTATAAATGCCTTTAACGGCGGTCCGGTTGGTCTTGATACTTTAGCGGCAACCATAGGCGAGGAAGCAAACACCATTGAGGATGTTTACGAGCCTTATCTTTTACAGCTTGGATTTTTAAACAGGACTCCGAGAGGAAGAATGGTAACAAAGTTAGCTTATGAGCATTTTGGAATAGCCTTCGGAGAACAATCAGATAACGGACAAATTTCTTTTAGTTAAAATCTGTTAATTAGCATATTTTCAATTTTTTTATAATATTATTTAGTACAGTAATATTTTAGGAGATTGAAGATATGTTTAACAAGGAATACGAAAACAATTATTGCAGTGTACTTGGCTCAGTTGAAAGTGAGCTGAAATTAAGCCACGAAATTTACGAGGAAAAGTTTTTTACATTCAAGCTGAAAACAGGAAGACTTTCTGACTCTTTTGATTATATTATTATCACGGTTTCGGAAAAACTTATAAACGACGAGCTTGATTTATCCTACGGCGCAAAGGTTAAAATAAACGGGCAGTTCCGTTCTTACAATAATTATGCACCTATAGGAAACAGACTTATT
Source organism: Clostridia bacterium (assembly GCA_045658425.1). GTDB lineage: Bacteria > Bacillota > Clostridia > UMGS1840 > HGM11507 > SIG450. The sequence continues at coordinate 4,739 of JAZOVB010000213.1, forward strand.
CTTACACTTTTTGCAAAGGATATAGAGAATGCCGATTCAATGTCCTCCGATTCCAATGATATTATTTTAGACGGATATATTTGTAAATCACCTGTTTACCGTGTAACGCCGTTTGGAAGAGAAATAACCGATATTCTACTTGCTATTAACCGTTTCCACAATAAATCGGATTATATCCCCTGTATCGCCTGGGGCAGAAATGCAAAGTATGCATCTACACTTGAGGTTGGTGACAGAATTAAAATAAACGGCCGTATCCAGAGCAGAGATTACATAAAAAGACTTGAGGATGACACTGAAATCACAAAAACTGCTTATGAGGTTTCAATAGGTAAAATTGAATTAATAAAAAACGAAGAATAAAAAATATGGCAGCTTAAAGTTTTTTATCTTTAAGCTGCCATATTTTTTAAATTGCAGATAATATATATAAATTTATTACATAAGACCCATACACCAGATAACAGCAAGTGCTGTCAATGTTACCAGTGTATCAATAGTAACACCATAGAACATAGGCGAAAGCCCCACCTTTTTAAAGTCGGCAATACTGGTTCCAAGTCCGATTGACGCCAGTGCTGTTACCATCAGAAATTTACTTACAGTTTTCATAACGGCAGATACTTTTAACGGAATAAGCCCCACACTGTTTACAATAGCCAGTACAAGAAATCCTCCGATAAACCAGGGAACAATTTTAAAAATATTTACCTTTTTGCCATTATTTGCAGTTTGCAGTTCTTTTTGTTTCATACGCGTACCGATGTATGCAAAAACCAGCACCGTTGGAATAATGGCAATAGTACGGGTAAGCTTAACCATTGTTGCAAAGTCCCCTGCCACCTCCGAAAAAGCGTAGCCGGAAGCAACCACACTGGCTGTATCATTTACAGATGTTCCCGCCCATATGCCGTAAGCAATATCAGGCATTCCCAAAGCTCTGCCCATAATAGGGTATAAAGCAACCATCACCATATCAAAAAGAAAAGTTGAAGATAAAGCAAATGCTACATCTTTGTCATCAGCATCAATAACAGGGGCAATTGCCGCCACAGCCGAACCGCCGCATATTCCCGTTCCTGCTGAAATTAAATTACCAAGCTTCCAGTTAAGACCGAAGAGTTTGCGAACAAAAAAGCCTCCGCCAAAGCACATGGCAAATGTAAAAATCATCAAAAAAAAGGTCATTTTGCCCACAGACATAATAGTACTCACAGAAAGCGAAGCACCAAGAAGCACAATAGCAGTTTTCAGAATTTTTTTTGATGTAAATTTAAGGGCAGGTTTTATCCAGTCCGGATGAAAAAAGCTGTTAATAATTGTTCCCATAAATAACGCTATTATGGAAGCACCAAGCAATTCTCCCGGTATTATTCGCTCAATTGTAACAGAAAGATAAGCTACTGCAAAACAGATTGCAACACCCAAGACAAACATTCCCTGCTTTTTAATTTTTTTATTCATAAAATCCTCCGTTAAATGTTCCGTATGTACAAAGTATATCTGGTAATTCTTGAATATTATACTTTTAAGTGAAGTTTTTTAATATATAAATAACAATCCTTATCGTGTGAATATATCACACCTATTGCCTGTAAATAGGAATATATGATGACAGAGCCGACAAAGGTAATACCTCTATCTTTAAAAATTTTGCTGTTAGTGATGCTTGGAGCTATTTTCGTTTATTCCTTATAATGTCTTTATTGCTCATCAATTCATTAATTTTAGCTTCATCATAGGAAATCACTTTATTTATATCAAAATCATCATATACTTTTTCGAAGCTTTCCCTCAAAGAGAAGGCAGAGGATTAGTTATTTTCCAAGGGCTTCCTTTGCAAGTTTATCTGCCATTTCGTTATATTCTACACCTGAGTGGGCGGGAACTTTGATAAATTCCAATTCTATTTTTTTACTCATTTTTTCACAGTATTCTTTATACGAGGCAGTACAGGAAAGATTTGTTTTCCACTCTCCCCTTGCCCATTTGCCTATACCCTCATAATCGTGATATATTTTAATTTTTTCATAACCATTCTGTACTGCATAGCGAATGGCAGTCATAGCGCCTGAAAGCTCCCCGGCAACATTCCGCATAGATGCTGCTTCCTCGCTTTCCCCTACCTGACTTACGGTTTCTATAACCTTGCCATCCTTTATAAGCACGATACCAAAGGAATATTTCATAGTTTCCGAATCAAAGCTTCCGTCAACATAAGCGGTCAGCACATTACCGTTTTCAAAGGTAAGTTGTTGTGTTTCTTCACCGAAAAGGTAGCTTTCCGCTTCCTTTTGAGTTTTAAAACCTTTATATTCAGCGCCCGAAAAACCCGAGATAAGCACTTTCACTTCATCCCAGTTATAGAAAATCCCTGTTTTTTTACCTTTTTTTACTGCATATATTTTTTTCATATTTTATCCTCAACACAATCCCATTGTTTTAAGCAGGAACAAGCCTAAAAATAAAGTTATCATACTAAGTCCTGTTGTACAAACCACAATCCCCGAGGTAAGCTCTGCATCTGAGCCCATTTCCTTTGCCATAATGTAGCTGTTTATGGCAGTTGACGACCCCATAAATATAAGCACTATCAAAAGCTCATTTCCCCTATAACCTAAAAGATAGGATATTGTAAGACCGAAAAGGGGTGCTATCACAATTTTTAACAAGGATGCCAAAAGAGTTGTTTTTATATTATTTGCAAACTTCTTAATATCAAAGGAAGCACCAAGTACCACAAGACCAAGTCCCAGGGCTGTATTTCCAACATAAGTTATTGTTTTTGAAATAACATCAGGAATTTCAATTGAGAAGATTGAAAATAAAAGTCCTGACAATGCACCTATAATCAAGGGATTGGTTACAATGTTTTTAAGCATTTTCTTATAATCCCCTTTTCCCTGAGACCAGTATGCAAGACATACAACTGCACAAACATTGAAAAGAGGCACACCGAATGCCAGAACAAGCTCGGCTTTTGCAACTCCCACTGCATCAAGAACATTCTTTGCAAGAGGAATTCCCAGTATTGCAAAGTTTGAACGGAAAGATGTATGGATAATGGCACCTGCCTGTACCCTGTCCTTAACAAAAAGAGGAACAAATATCCACAAAAGAACAATAAATGTCATTATAAGTCCCAAAGCAGTTACTATAAATTTTATATCAAAGGCTTCGGTAAAGCTTACCGAGGCTGTATCGGTAAACAAAAGAGCAGGAGTTGCCACAAGAAATACAAATCTTGATGCCCCCGAATAAAATTCTTCCTTAAGTACATTTTTATATTTTAAAAAGCAACCTACTGCCATTACAAGAAATATTGGCAATACTCCGTTAAGTGCAAAAATAAAATTTTCCATATTTATCTTACCTGACCGTTTCCGTAAACTATGTATTTTATACTTGTAAGCTCTTTAAGACCCATCGGACCTCTTGCATGAAGCTTCTGTGTACTTATGCCGATTTCCGCACCGAAGCCAAATTCAAATCCATCGGTAAATCTTGTGGAGGCATTAACATAAACGCATGCAGAATCAATCTCATTTAAGAATTTTTCCGAATTAAAATAGTTATCGGTTACTATACACTCGGAATGACCTGTACTATGCTCGTTTATATGATAAATTGCCTCATCAATATCCTCAACTATTTTAACCGAAATTATAAGATCAGTATATTCGGTATAAAAATCCTCCTCGGTTGCAGGAATTAAATCGGGACATATTTCAAGACATTTTTCGCAACCCCTTACCTCTACCCTTTTTTCTTTTAGTTTTTCCGCTATAAAAGGAAGAAAGCTTTTTGCAACATTTTTGTGAATAAGAAGGCTTTCACAGGCATTACAAACCGAAGGTCTTTGAGTTTTCGCATTGATTATAATTTTTGTTGCCATATCGGCATCAAAGGTTTCGTCAACATAAATATGACAGTTTCCCGTACCCGTTTCAATTACGGGAACAGTTGAATTTTCTAAAGTTGCTTTTATAAGACCTGCGCCCCCTCTTGGAATTAAAACATCAAGGTACTTATTAAGCTTCATAAATTCAAGAGTTGTTTCACGATTAGTATCCTTTATTATATTTACAAAATTTTCATCAAATCCCAGTTCTTTCAATGCTTCTTTAATAACATTTACAAGGGCGATATTGGAATTAATTGCTTCTTTACCCCCTTTTAAAATTACCGCATTTGAAGTTTTAAGGCATAAAAGTGCCGCATCAACGGTAACATTGGGACGTGCTTCATATATAATACCGATTACCCCTAAAGGAACGCGTTTTTTACCAATTTTAATACCATTGGGTCTTTCCCACATTGAAATCACTTCGCCCACCGGGTCTTCAAGACTAAGAGGCTTCACTGCCCCCGATATCATATCGTCAATTCTGTCATTGGTAAGAGAAAGACGGTCAAGCATGGTATCACGCATACCATTTGCACGGGCTGCTTCAATATCCTTATAGTTTTCGGTAAGTATGTACACTCTGCTCTTATCCAGGGCGGACATTATCCCTTTTATTATTTTCGTTTTATCAGATTTAGAAAGATTTCTTAATTTAACCGAGGCTTTTTTGGATGCCTCCCCTTTTATAATAAGCTCGTTCATTTTATTTCCTTCCTGCAAATAAAGTTCCTATTTCTTCACCATCTAATACATCATATATTATATGAGGGTCACTTCCGTTGGCAATTATCACATCACAGCCTATCTTTGTTGCCATTTTAGCTGCGGATATTTTGGTTATCATTCCTCCGGTTCCTTTTGATGAACCGGCACCGGATGCCATTGATTCGATTTCTTCGGTTATTTCTTCAACCCGATTTATAATCACCGCATCGGAAAATTCACGGGGATTTTTATTATAAAGGCCGTCAATATCCGATAAAATTATAAGGGTATCTGCATCAACTAATGTCGATACAAGTGCGGATAAAGTATCGTTATCGCCGAATTTGATTTCATCAATTGAGATAGAGTCATTTTCATTTACAATAGGCACGATACCTTTTTCCAGTAAGGTATTAAAGGTATTGACAATATTTTCATAACGTTCCTTATTTGTAAGTACATCTTTGGTAAGAAGAATCTGGGCAACGATAGTTCCGTATTCGGAAAAAATACGGTCATAGATACTCATAAGTTCACACTGCCCTACTGCAGCTATTGCCTGTTTTTCCTTAACCGACTGAGGTCTTTTAGCAAGACCTAACTTAGACATACCCACGCCTATTGCACCTGAGGAAACAAGGACTACTCTTTTACCCGAGTTCTGAAGATCAGCAATTATTCTTGATAAAATATCAAGCCTTTTAAGATTAAGCTTTCCGGTTTCATAGGTAAGAGTACTTGTTCCTACTTTTATGACAACAGTATCTGATTTTATATTTCTTTTCATCTTTTTTCACCTTTTTTAAGTATTTTAAAACTCACTGCTATTGCTATTATGGGGAAAAATCCTCCAACAAGTATACCAAGCTTCATCCCTGCCTGTTCGGGCAAGAGATTAAGATTCGAGGCAAGACTTAAAATATAGGGATTTTTTATTGCTATATCAGTTACAACACCCACAAGCTGAGGACCAATCGAGGCTCCGAAGTCACCGCCTGCCGCCATAAGTGCATACATTATAACACCGACGTCAGGATGATAATCTGAGGCAACAATAAGACTTCCCGGCCATAACATAGATACACAAAAGCCGGTTACCGCACAGGCTATAAGTCCAATCAGCGGATTAAGGGAAAGTGCCGCCAGAAGATAGCATACACTCGCACCGATAAATCCCCAAAAAATAACCTTAATTGCACTTTTACCAATTTTTGAATAGAGGGTTCTTCCAAACCCCAGCATAACCGAAAACATTGCTACACCGAAAATATCCCCTGCCACCTTGGGAATACCAAAAGCTTTTTCAATATATCCTGATGCCCATTGAGCCATAGTACACTCCGAAGCACCGCCAAGGAATATAAGAAGAATACATATCAGCATACTTTTATTGGTTAAAAGACTTTTAACCGATACCCCTCTCCCCTCCGCCTTTATTTCAGGAAGTGCAGTATTAAAAAACAGCAAAGATGCCAAAAGAGGAAACAGCATAAGTAAAAACACAAGATAATGCCATCTATTTGCTCCAAAAGCCAATATATACAGAGTGGAAAGTATAATTACAAAAACTACTCCCCATGCATAAACCGAATGAAGCTTACTCATTTCCCTATCGGGATTTCCCGAGGGAATTGCTGCAATAACAGGACTGATAAGCACCTCACCAAGTCCACCTGATGCGGAAAAAATAATCGTCCCCACAACCAGTCCCAAATATGCATACTGCGGTAAGATAAGAGGTAATAATGCATATATGAGAAGTCCTGAAAAGCACAATACAGGAGTCAGCTTAACTGATTTTTCAATATTGAATTTATCCGAAAAAAAAGAAAACAAAAGGTCAACTGTCAGCTGGGTACAAAAATTAATCAGAACAAGTAAACCAAGAAGTGAATAGGAAACTCCGTATTTCATACGAAATATCATGAATAGCACCGGTGATATATTGGTAATTACCGACATAGATATATTAGTAGTATAGCATGCCAGTTTTACTCTTTTATAATCAGTCATAAATTTCTCCCCTACTTAAAAACTAAGCAACAAAATCTTTCACTATAGTATAACACAATGAATTTTAAATGTAAATTAAAAAAATATAACTTTTTTCATTTTTTACCTTGATAAAATAAAATTTATGTGATATACTTTAATAGTTGTTAAAATAAGCGCCCGTACCTCAGCTGGATAGAGGACTCGGCTACGAACCGAGGCGCCGGGGGTTCGAATCCCTCCGGGCGCGCCAAAAAATGCACACTCAAACGAGTGTGTATTTTTTGTGTTTGTGTCCTTGGACACAACATCATTTGTCCGTTTGCGGTCAACACTGTTTCAGGCAACGCCTGTACACCATTTTGTGGCAGAACCACAAACAAATACTCTTAACGGACACAAAACGATGTTATCTTCGATAAATGATGTTGCCTTACGGCAAACGATGTGTTGCTTCGCAACAATGATGTTGCACTTCGTGCAAATATATGATATAAAATCCGATGAGCATTGTGTCTAAAAACAAATATACATCAAATACAATCAAGCTATTTTCCTGATATACCATTCATTATATACCCCAAACAAAACTCCCTCCCGTGTTTTACGGGAGGGAGTTTCTTATTCATTTAACATCCAGTTATCATTTGAATTTTTAGTTATCAGATTTTCAGCAGCGGCTTTCAGTATAGCTTTTTCACAGAGTTCGTCCATAAAACCGCCCCTTCTTATAAAGCCGAAAAGCTTGGCAGTTTCTTTGATTAAGTCATCATTATTTAAGCTGAACTGTTTTTTAAGGACATATAAAACACCGTTTACTGCTTCACAGAGCGGAATATGAGAGGCATCTCTTTTATTTTCGTTTTCCGAGGTACGAATAAGCGGATACTCCTTAGAATTCTGTTCCTTTTTCCACAAGAAGATTTCATCTTCCTCTGCTGTTATTTTTAAGTCCATTCCGTTAACAAAAGAATTCAGATATCCGATTATGCGATTACCCGCACGGGTTATTCCGAAGCTGTTTATAACAAGCTTATAAAGACGGCTCTTTGCTATGGGTGCTTCCTTTTCGATAATGGTATTTATCTTTTTTAAAATTTCATTATCAAATTCGCCTGACACAAGCTCATCAGCAGTTATAAAAAGAGTGTCAAGCTCTGCACATTCATAAGGAATTATATTTTCATTCTTGCTTTCTTCCCCGTCAGGTTCTTCGGTAATCGGAGTAATATCTTCTATGCTATCATCCGTTTTCTCTGCCTGAGGCGGTTCAGAGTCAGTTGAATTTAATATATCAAGAATTTTAGCAAGTTCTTTTTCCTTATTATCCCACCAGTCCATAGTCCAGACTCTTGTAAGCTTCCAACCTAAGTCATTAAGAACTCCGAATTGTGCAATTTCGCGATCTCTTGTGGTTTTGGAATTTCCGTAGCAGTTACCATCAAGAAGTATACCGAGTATATAGTTATCCTCACAGACAGGGTCAACAACCCCTATATCCACACGGTATTCAGAATGGCCTACATTAACATCGGTCTTATAGCCCTTTTCTTCAAGAAATTTGCAAATTGCATTTACTATTCCCTTTTTACCAATCTTAAAGGCTTCGGTTGAATTAGCATCTACCGAAAGGTTATTCCCTCCTGCATACTCTAAAAATGCTTTCAGGGCTTCTACACCTTTTGCACTTGTTTTGGAAAGATTGATATGCTCGGGTTTTAAAGTTGAGAAAACCATCATTTCCTGACGGGCACGAGATACTGCAACATTAAGTCTTCTCCAGCCACCATCCCTGTTCAAAGGTCCGAAATTCATATAAACCTTACCTGTTTCATCGGGACCGTAGCCTATTGAGAATAAAATCACATCCCTTTCATCCCCCTGAACATTTTCAAGGTTTTTAATAAAGAGAGGCTCTTCCGATTCATACGCCCATTTTTCAAGTTCAGAATCTGATGCACAGGCTTCTGATAATAAATCATCAATCAGGAATTGCTGAGATATATTAAAGGTTACTACACCAACACTCTGCCCTGACAATTCAGGAGTATGGCATCTTCTTTTCAATTCCTCTACAACAGCTTCCGCTTCCTTGCGGTTAACTCTCTTATTTCCTCTTTCAAATACACCATCAACTTCAACAAGTGCCACTTTTGTTTCGCGGTCATTAACCGATGGGAATGTATACAGCTTATTATCATAGAACTGATTATTACTGAAAGCAATAAGACTTTCGTGACGGCTTCTGTAATGCCATAAAAGATGAAGTTCCGGCATATTAAGAGCAAGGCAATCGTCAAGGATGCTTTCCAGGTCTTCAATTTCTATATTTTCCTCATCTACGGTATTAGTTGCAAAGAAGGTTGTAGGAGGCATTTGTTTAGGGTCGCCCACAATTACTGCATCCTTACCTCTTGCAATAACCCCTACCGCTTTACAGGTTGGAAGCTGAGAGGCTTCGTCAAATACAACTATATCAAAGGGTTCACGCTTGGTATCTAAGTACTGAGCTGCAGAAATAGGGCTCATAAGCATACAAGGGCAAAGTCTTTGAAGCAAGGACGGTAAATCCTCGAAAAGCTTTCTGATACTTACCCCTCTTCCGCCGTTTTTAATTATTTTCTGAAGTTTGCCAAGCTCGGAGCTGGAAGCCGCTTCCTCAACAAAATCGGGAATTTTACTTGCAAGACGGGAGTATATTTCTTCTCTTGTAAGCTCCAGCATTTCCTTATCTATTCGCTTTAACTGTTCAATTTTTTCATTGAATACTGTTCCTGCAAAGGTATTTAACACAGGGCTGTTATCAATCATATCACAGATAAGAGTATAAAGAAAAGCTTTTTTATACACACAAAATAAAAGCTCGTGTTCCATTCCCTCTTTATAAGCATTAAGAACATTTGAAAGACCTGCAATTTCCACATCAGCGGCAACACAGTTAAAGGCTATCCATTCCTTTATTTCTTCTGTGTTGGCAAGGATATTTTCACACATTTCAAGCTCATTTTCAAACCAGCCGTCATCACAAAATGCTTCTTCAATTTCAAGCAAGGTATATAAGCCTGTTTTCTTTTCGTTTAAAAGCTCATATTTTTCAATATACTCTTCGGTTAAGTCCTTATATTCCAAATTACCGCAGAGTTCTTTTCTTATTAAATCAGAGCCTGTAAGAGAAAGTAATTTTTCCTCACTTTCCTTAAGGGTTTCGCAAAGCTCATAAACCTTATTCCAGTCAGTTGCCTCTCCCTTATAAAGATAACCTAATTTTTCCTTATATTTCTCTAAAGCTGAGGAAGATTTTTTCTCCGCTTCCTGATAATTACATAGAGCATCTAAAGTATGGGACAGAGTTTCTTTTCTGAAAGTACCTTTACACAAACCTTTCATTTTCCCCATAAAGCTTATACTGCCGATAAAACGGGAAATCAAGCCCATATTAAGAAGACTGTTATATTCATTTAACAGTGCTTTACCATCAAGGGTAAGTAATTGTTCACTCCAGTCCTCCAAAAGATTTTCCTTCAGGTTTTTAGAGACGATAAAGGCTTTTGCCATTTCTGATATATCAACAAGTGCAACATTCAGATTATCACTCTGTATAAGTTCAACGGGAACATCATACCACTTTAAGATTTCAAGTGCAGTAAGATAAGCTTTTTCAAGCTCATCAAAGGAAGCTACACCTTTTTTACAGATAAGAGATAAAAACTCCTTGACCTTTTCTTCCACGAAAGTAAGAGAAGCCTTATATTCTGTTACATATTCTTTTATTTCATTCTTAAGTTTCTGATAATAATTCTTAAGCCCTACTCTTATTAAAGGATGATTGCAGGGATGGTTTATTGTTTTCCCTGCGGCAACAAGTCTTTCAATAAGAATTTCGTGGTCGGATAATTTTAAACTATCCAAAGAATTGACAAATTCCTCCGAAAATGTTTTTATATCGGGGTATTCTTTATATCCCTCATACTCATCAATAAGACTGTAAAGGGTATAACCTGTTGTATGGAGTCTGTGAAGCTCAGCCACATAAAGATCAAGCTCTTCACGAAGCTTTTTAATCTGTTCTGATTTTTTCACAAAATAAGCTGACGGTTTATGCTTGGTTATTTCAGTTGCTCTCTTTAACTGGTCAAGCACATCTCTTTTTTTGGATTTATTTGAATGGAGTTCTAAGCAAAATGCTCCAATCCCTATATTTTCAAGTCTCTTTTTTACTACCTCAAGTGCTGCCATTTTTTCCGCTACAAACAGGACTGTTTTCCCCTCTGAAACAGCGTTGGCTATAAGGGAGGTTATAGTCTGGGATTTACCCGTCCCCGGTGGTCCGTGAAGAATAAAGCTATTTCCCTCACAGGCTTTCTCTATGGCAAAAAGCTGAGAAGCATCTGCCGGAAGAGGCAATAAAACTTCATTTTCATCCACCGGTGCGTTTGTATCAAATGCCTTTGCCTCCCATGAAATTTTACCATCAACAAGGCTTTTTACCACTTTACTATTCATTAAATCGCCTGTTCTGTTATGAAGATCATTCCACATAACAAACTGAGAGAATGAAAATATCCCAAGATATGCAGATTCCAAAACATCCCATTTAGGCTGTTCCATTATTCCGTTTCTTATTATGGTAAAAACTTTACGAATATCAATCCCCGATTCATCACAGGGCAAAGTTTCAAGTCCCCCGATAGTTATACCGAAGTCCTGTTTGATTTTTTCAAGAATGGTTATATTAATCTGAGCCTCTTCATCACGCTGACGGATAGTATAACCACGATTAGCTGATTTTCTTATTATATCAACCGGCATTAATACCAAAGGTGCATATCTTGGCTTAGTGCTTTTTTCGTTTTCATACCACCTTAAAATACCCATAGCAAGATAAAGGGTATTTGCGCCGTTTTCTTCAAGTGAATTTTTAGAGCTTCGGTAGATACCTTTCAACTTATTATTAAGCTCACCCTCTGTATATACAGAACGAAGTCTCTTACTTGAAAACTCGGATTTTATTACCTCGCTATAAGAGCCTAAGTCGTGGGTATTTTCAAAGTCTATATTTTCACTTTTCAAATTCCAGTCCCCCGGGCGTTCAAGAACGGCAAATTCCGAACCGCCGGACAATGCATCTTCAAGCTCGTCAATAGATGCACTTAAAACAGGAATAAGATTTTTAGAAAGACGAAGATTTATAAGAGTATTTCTTAGCCCTAAATCAAGAAGTTTTCTTTCCCACTGAATTATTTTTATTTCCTTTTCACTGTCAGGAATGTCGGTAATATCCACTTTTCCCTTTTTATTCTCAGGAGGGATATACCCCTCCCGAGAAGTATCGTTTTCATCCTTTTTTATATGCCATCCGTCATCAGTGAAAATACGCTGAGGAAGTGGCAAAATCCCTGTAATTCTTGCCCGAAACACATCAATAATACATTCTATGGGATTTACCCCTGTCATAGCATGTTCGGCTTGTTTTTGTGCTTCGTCAAAGGTTGCATTTTTACCATTTGCCATTAAGGTGCTTTCAACAACAGCTATCTGATTAACACCGTGAACAAGTCTTTTGGTAATAAGAGATGGGTCATCTGACACAGCCTCGGGAAAAGATAAATCTTCAAGCCAAAGGCCCGGGAAGATATGCTTATCGGTAATAATCATTATAGAATGAATCCCCACTGCCTCCAGACACGAAGCATAAAGCAATGTAAAATCAAGACAATTTGCGCGTTTGGTACTTAAAACCTCATCACAAAGGCGTACTCTTTGCCCAACCTCTTCAAAACTTGCAGGTGCAACATTATATACTATTCCCTCTTCTTTTATGGCCTCATATATTGCAGCTGCCTGATTTAAAACACGGTTTGAATCTTTGGACTGATATGCATCCATAGACGGATCAGTTGTCCAGTCTTTTAATATTTCCGAGGCTCTGGAAATTACCTTTATAAGCATAGGATGATTAGGAGTTACAAAAGAGGTCAAAAGCTCAGGGTAATATCCGTAGCCATGCCATTCATCAAAGGCAAGAACTGTTATATCAAGATTCTGACTGCAGAGCGTTTTATCGTTTTTGGTTAAGTTTACCGTTAAAGTGCATTTTACCTTTTCGGTCATCCCTGCAAGATAATCTCCGTTTAAAGCAACAGGTATATTATTTATCCGATATGTTTTATCACCCGGAATATAGGCAATACCTGCATTATAAGGTAAAAACACCTGTGGATTTGAGGTAACTGAAAGTTCAATATTCTCAAGTGGTTCAGATGAAGAATTAACAATATTTATTCCTCTTACAGTATGTATTCCATTTCTCCACAGAGCATAGTTTATAACTGAATTAACATCTACCTCCATCGATAAGGAGATTTCACTATCTTCTTCCTCTTTTTCACGGGAAATTTCTGTATCTTCCGATTGTTCCCCATCCTCATTGACTTCATAATTCTGAGGTGAAATAAACTCTCCGCCTTTAAATTCTTCACCACTGTATTTACTAAAAAATAAACAGCACAACTCATAGACGGTCTTTATCATATACATAGCATCATCAATTGTAACTATATATTCACAACCTTTATATACAGCTGACAGATGGGCTATTATATCTGACGATACCTTGTCGCTTTCTCTTAATATATCAAGCTTTTCGTTTAAATCCGAAGCATCTTTTATATCTATTTCCTCATTTTCACAGATAATATCAAGTATTTTTAATGAAAGCTCTGCTATGGATTGTTTACAGGAGTCCAAATCAGTATATAAGGATTTTTCCGAGTTAAGTCCCAATGTATATAGTTCAGGCCAGAGCTTATTTAAAAATTCAAAATTTGATT
>JAZOVB010000214.1:0-1557 GCA_045658425.1 Clostridia bacterium
AGCTGGTATGACTGGCGTCAGCCAAGTATTTATTGAACTTTTTTACCGCAAAAAAGAAATATTAAAGAAAGATAAAAAACAGCAAGAAATTTTATCTAATAAAATCGCAAAGCTGACTGATTCCTTACACGAATCATCTGCCTTAATGGCGGAAATAGAAGAAGAATTTGAAAGGCAGAAAAAATTAGCTGAAGAATGGAAAGAACAAGAGGCAACCTCAAAAATAATTGCATCTATGAACCAAGATGAAATTGATGCTGTTGCTAAAATATTTGGTGGGCAATTAGAAAAAGAAGCCAAGAAAAGTGGCAGATCCGCAATAATTCAAAATATTATTTTTTGCATTCTCGGTATAATTGGTGGTTACTTAATTTCCAAAATACTGCCTTAAGGGCCATAATCGGAGGTAAAAATGGGAGAAAAGATTTTTGATTTTATAAAAGGTTTAGCAACTGGCAAATATAGCAAAGCGTTTTGGGGAACGATAATTTTATTGATTGTATTTCTTATACTTATATTCCCATATATAGACGCTAACTTTTTATACTATACACGCATTGAAAAAAGAATTGATAATTTAAATTCATTAGTCGAAATTAGCGGGAAAACTGTCTATGAAACACCTTCTTTGCTGTCAGAATACAACAGCATAATTGAAGAGATCAAAAATGCTCAAGACAAAAATATTAATTCTGTTTTGAAAGAATCAAATAACGGGACATTCGATTACTGGGTAAAATTTATAAGCGGTGGCTTTATGTTTGCATTAGTAGGTATCATAGGATTATTTCAAATAAAAAAAGGCATTAAATATAGTTTTTCCTTTTTCCTGAAAAATAACTTTACTGTGTTTGCAGTTTGTGGTATTATAGCCGTTATTTTAGCTTATCTATTTTCACAAATTCCCACTTTGGGAAATGTATGGGTAAATGCCATAGCCTCACCGGTGATTCAAATTATAGTTATGTATTTACTTTTTCTTAAACCAAAACAATAGTTTCAAAATATTGAAAAGTTCAAGCCGTCATACTCAACCGCGTATGGCGGTTGTTTTTTCTTCCCTAACATGCCCTTTAATAGCCGTCTTATTTGCGATTTAATGTCTTGGGTGGTGTAACTACCCTACCCGAGAGAGTTTTGTCTTACAACCCCTTTAACAACCTTTGTAACTCGGCCTCAAAATCGATTTTAAATGCTATCTAGCACATTCACAACTCTTATCCATTTTCTTTTTGCATAATCAACTGTATTTTTCGTTCCACTCTTCTGTCCATTGAATACTGCAATCACAAGATTTGACCTGTCAACCATCCATTCATTTCGCACCTGATAACATCCGGTGAAATAGTGGTCATTAATTTCTTTTACAAGGTCAGCATTTTTGATTATCTTATTAAACCTCATCTTTTCTGTCATACTCCGCCTGCTCTCAAAATTCGGGTGTGGCAAAGCACATATAAGATGTAAGTCCTTGTTTGTCTTCTTTCTCTCCAATACAATCTCCGCTGCCCATATATCCGTTCCCATTGCCATGCCCGTTATAAAGGTTACATATCC
>JAZOVB010000215.1:0-3336 GCA_045658425.1 Clostridia bacterium
TTTATCTTTTCAAGCAGTTCTTCCTTCGTGCATTCAAATGGTAGTTCAAACCAACGATATAATTTTTCCTGTTCTGCCCTACCGTCTTTCATAACGATGTTTACAATTTCTACAAGGACAACGATGTGGTCATTTTCCATAGGTAATCTAATATGTCCTCTAACACATCCTCTCTTTCAATCAAATTTCTTTCAACAATATCTTTTATATACATTTCTTTGTAAAGTGAGGAAAGGTAATTCTTTTTATCCTTTTCATCAGTAATTTTCAAAACACGTGGCAATCCACCATACAACATATATTCATCTAACGCCTTTTTCTCGTCACCGTTTTTATATGAATAAAATTCATCAAAAGATAAAGGATATACATGAATTTGTGTCGCCCTTCCTCGAAATTCTGTTGCAATATCAGAGGACAACATTTTTGAATTACTGCCTGTTACATAAACATCAAGATTCTTATATGACTTAAGTTCGTTTAACATATCATATATTGTAACCTCAATATCTCCATTCTCCTTATCTATTATCTTTTGTGTAAATTGTACTTCATCAATAAATAAAACTTCTTATCATCATTTTCTGCTACAAGTGATTCAACATATTCACATAAAACTATAGGATTTCTCATTTTATAATACTTACGTTGATCAAGTTCTATTTTTATTATGTTCTCTTTATCTGTCCCCTGTTCTATTAAGTAATCATAAAACAAATCAAAAAGAAGAACAGATTTTCCACATCTTTTGATTCCGGTTATAACTTTTATTTCTCAATTCCACATATTTCTGATAATCTGGTTCACATAAAATTCTCTTTTTATCATAATAATTACCACATCCTTTGTCAGTATATAACTTAACTTTTATATGTGTTATAACACATTATTTTATTATCAAGAGATTTCACACTTTTCCACCGTAAATTTCATACATTTTTGTACTAACTTTACGGTATGAAAATTTTGTAAATAAAAAAATGCATCTATAAATTTAATCAAGACACACTTTTATACCAGTTATTATTTATCATAGGGGAAATTTAATACATTGCAGTTTCAAACACATTAATCACTTTGCTGCAGTTTTTCTTAGCATACTTCATCGTTACCGAATATTTTTTTGACATGCAAAGTCTTGCACAAGTTCTGAATTTAATTTCAGTTTCCTTCCACCATAATAATTCGCCATCGTATGTGAAATATATAATATACACCCGTCCGTACGAAACAAGTATTCCAAGAGACCTTGATCCTTTTGCTATATTGAAATCAGGAATTATTTCCTTTATTTCCACAGCTGTGTAAAATTCAGGGTAACTGTTTTCCACAAATTTTATTTTGTCTGTGCTGTCTGTTCTTGTGTCCACAATTTTTTTCTTAAAAGAACTTTTTCATCAGGGAATATTTTTATGTCTGCACGGTGAAACAAAGTCAGTATTTCCAAAAGTTTTTTCTTCTTTCCTTATACCCTTTATCATCCCTGACAACATTCATTGATTTCCGATCCGAAAGAAGTGCATTGAAAATCTCAGGAAGATATGATTTTAATTTCTTTTTGCCTGCGAGTGTTAATCTGTATGTTGTCTTTTCAGTGTTCTTTGATTTCTTAATAAAATTATCATTACGAAGTGATGATAATACTTTCCTTATGTATGATTCACTTTTTAAAAAACAGCATATTTCGTCCGAACTCATATCACCAACAAAAGCTAAAAGTTCAAGTATTTTAATTGCCGTTGAGTCTGCTCTTGTATTCATTGCTTACCCCTCCTTTCATATGTATCTTTTCACAACCTGTTTTAGACCTAGGGATTTTTCACCCCTATTTTAAGTCATCAAACGCCCATCACTACTGACTTTTTTAATATCTGTGTAAAAAACGTACTTTTTGGATATATATTTGCATCATTTTTTTAACTAAAATCACGAGAGTTTCTGAACTTTTCAAACTCAAATTTGGGCATAACAATTATCCTTGTTTTGTTTGTATTTCCAAACTCTAAAGTATGATAAACAACACAGTATCAAGATTCTCATTTACAGCTTTAATACTGTATTTTTTATTCCTACTCCTCTCATTTATCAACACATAAATCATGTCTAACTAATGTAGTGTAATAATGTTCCATTGTCTTTGGTGAATTATATAATGCTGTCAGAATATAACTTTGTATGTTATATATTTTGCTGGTATTATTTTCAAGACAATCAAGAACATATTCAATATGTCTATAATCAAGTTTCAAAAATCTATTTTTGACAACTATCTGGGGGATTTCTCCTCCAGCAATCATCAGGTAATCTTTTTTACTACAAACCGCATCAAGTATTATATCCAAAACAGAATCTGCTTTTTCTTGACTGTAATTCTCACACACAAGAGCATATTCAATATTTTTAGCAATATCTTTTTTGCATTTCTCACGCATTATAATCTCATTCTTCACATCAAGTTTCGTAGAACATTCTCTGTCTTGATTAGATGTGATAAGATTATTATCACTAATATTATTACTTATATTAGTTTCATTTACTTCTGATTTTCCGAAGACATGACTTCGGTTTTTAAGAACTCTAGACTTCGGTTTTTCAGAAGTCTGGAAATTGTCGCTATTTTCCCGAGTTTCTTCATCATTAGGAACTATAACAGAATTAAAATTCATTACATAAATTATCATTGGTTTTCCAAATCCTTGAGTTCTCCTTTTTATTAATCCACAACCTTTTTTGTCATCAAGCTCCGCAAACAATTTTATTCCTTTGTCTTTTCCAATAGATAAAAACTCCATAGCCTCTTCAAGAGTAAAATAAATATATACTCTGTTTTCATCATCAAACCAGCCATTTTTTATCGATAAAGACATCCTATCGAGTAATAATCCATAAAGAACCTTAGCTTCAGTCGATACACCTTTAAATCGTTCATCAATAAAGAGTAATTTTGGGATTCTGTAAAAATTAAACTGCTCAGCTTCTTTGCCATAGTAATAATCAAATTTATTACAAGTAAGTTTACTCATAATATCCCCTCCTTAATATAAAATTGCATAAAAAATAGACATCATTTTTTGATGTCTATTACTTAAAAAAATATTGATTTTTAATGGAATATCACATACAATTCTTGACTAACATTTTGACTAAATTTTGACTAAATGACTAACATTTTGACTGACTTTTTACTGTTCATTACTGTACATTACTGAGCACTTCAAACACGCATGAATACTGGCTTTGGCGCGTCAAACGCTGTCGATTCTAAGGTTTGATAAAAACCCTATTTAAAGACTCTTAATCAGGGTGTCCAGGGTTCGAGTCCCTGATGGTGTACCA
>JAZOVB010000216.1:0-1641 GCA_045658425.1 Clostridia bacterium
CCCAAAAATTTATCCGTTCTTACCGATGAAAGCTTTGATACCTCTTTGATACAGAAGCCTGTTAAGCCGGAAATTATAAAGGGTAATGCCTCGGTAACCGCAAACAGCGAATGGAATGACTTAAACGGTTTTACATTGTTAAAAATCAATCTTAATGCAGTATTTCCTGAAGACTGTGATGAAAAGAATGTTCTTGTCAAGGTATTAAACCCGGGTATAAATGAAACAGATAATAAAACCTTAACCGAAAAGTATGCTTATATTTATGAAACCAAAACAAATGGCGATGGGGAAATTAACGAAAGCTTTAATTTATCCTGCGATGCAGGTACATATAAAATAGTTTTATCATGTAACGGATATGAAAAAAGTATAAATACCACTCTTACAATGCCGTCTGCCGATAAAATGAATGAGCTTTTAGAGGGGCTTAAAACAGATGCTTATGATAAAGAAACCTTAGCATCTTACCTTACAGCTAACCTTTCGGGACTTTCTTTAACCGACTCTGTATTTGCCACCTTTGGCGAAGAAACCCGTAAAACGGTATCACAGTATATTATAGATAATATCGGAAGCTATACCGCTGGGGGATTTTCCGAGGTTTTAAAGGAAGGCTCAATACTTCTTGGTATAAACGAAGATGAAAGCAATGACACAGTTCTTAAAATTCTTGAAACCGCTGAAATATCAGAGCTTCTTAAAGCGAACGAAAACTATGAAGATTACAAAAATATAAGTAAGGATGTATTGATTTCCTTATTAAAATCAGGAACATATAACAGCTATGATGCCGTTTCGGATGCGGTTTATGATAATTTATTTATAATTTATCTTAAAAACTGTGTTGAAATTTCAGAAGTAACTTCTGTTATTAACAGATACAGAAATTGTATGTCAGCGGAATGTTATATTAAATACAAGGGAATAACGGATGATGACAGAGAAATCATAAATTCCAAAATTCTTCAGATGCTTAATGAAATTGATACAATTTCAAAGCTTGAAGAAATTGTTATTTCCAATCTGCCTGATAAAATAATTGTAACCGAGCCGTCAAGAACAGTATATACTTATGGCTTTAACTTTAAAAATCAGAGTAATACATCAGTAAAAGAAATCGGCACAGCTTCCAAAATAAAAGCGGAAGCTTATGCTGAGATTTCCGACCCTGGGGGAAATGATGTAAATGTTAAATTTGCAGTTATGGCATACAACGGCGATAAGCTTATAGCGTCAAATGTAATGCCTTATACATTAACAGACAAGGCAGCGCTTATATCCACAGGTTATGTAACCGTAAGTGCTGATGTAACAGATGTTAAAGCGGTTCTTGTTTCTGCTGATGAAAAAGAAATGCTGTCAACCGTTGCAACGCTTGGCTCGGAAAACGGAGAAATAGAAGATGTATATATCGGTAATTATAAACTTCCTCTGGAGGAAGGAAAATATGAATATAGCTTAACAAGATATTTTGACGAAAGTGAACCTGTTAAGGTAAGAGCTTATGCAAAGGATTTTTCAGCTAAAATCGAAATAACAGATGAGGAAGAGGACGGAATAATATCTTATACCGTTAAATCAACATCATCCGATAAAAATTCTAAAGAAGAATATAAGATAAATCTTAAAGCTTACAGC
>JAZOVB010000217.1:0-1017 GCA_045658425.1 Clostridia bacterium
TATTTTTTTATCCCTTGCATGCATAATCTCTTGGGAACACAAAATTCTTCCAAACCCTTGTGTTAATCTATCTAAATAAATCTTATATTCTTCTTTTTCTATAGTATCTGCAATTCGTTTTTCAAGCTCATCTAAAAATACAATGCTTTTCTCAAAGCGCTCTTTATTATATGCTTTTGAAAGAGAATCTTCATTACGGCAATAACAGTAGTAACTACCTGGAACACCAACTGCACTTTTGGAACTTTTAATAAAGTCCACCATAAACAATGTATCTTCAGACAGTATTTTCCTTTCAGATAAAAATTCTATTTTTCTTTCACGAATCACCGAAGTCTTAAATATATTTTTACATACACTCACACCATAACGGCTGTCATCAGGCTCGTGAGGTAGTGCACCCACAACGCCTAAAAGGAGTTTTTTCATATCTTCTTTCAGGAACACAGTCTCTTCCCCAAAATACGATTTTCTTGTGTCACCACCGGACTCTGAAAACATATTTCCGCCGACAAAACAAATCCCTGATAGACAGAGGTCGGCATTATATTTTTTTGCCGCATTATATAAAGTTTCATACATTGCCCTCTCTATATAATCATCAGAAACGACAAAACCTATGTATTCACCGCTAGCCGCTTCAAGCCCCGTATTTCTTGCAAACCCAAGACCACCGTTTTCCTTATGCACAACTTTAATTCTTGAATCTGTTTTTGCAATCTCATCACAAAGTGCAGCACAGTTTTCCTTTGAGCCGTCATCAACAATGATTATTTCTATATCTTTAAGGATTTGGCTCATTATGGAATCCATACATCTTCTAAGATATTTTTCAGTATTATATACAGGCACAACGATGCTTACTTTAGGTTGTGTCATCCTTTTCACCTCTTGTCCACAAGGTTAATATATTGATGCATTAAGATGTCACAATATTCTGTAACACCCATTATATTCTTCCCTTTAGTTTCACAGTTTGTTTTAAGTGTTTTATAATATTCTTCGTTACCAAGACAT
>JAZOVB010000218.1:0-1435 GCA_045658425.1 Clostridia bacterium
AATGTGCTGATAAAAACGTTCTTGTAAAGGTTTTAAAGCCGGGAATAAGTGAAGGGGATAATAAAGCGTTAGCGGAGAAATATGCATATATTTATAATACCGAAACAAACGCCGAAGGAATAATTAACGAAAGCTTCAATTTATCCTGTGATGCAGGTACATATACAATTGTTCTATCCTGTAACGGATACGAAAAAAGCATAAACTGCAAGCTTACAATGCCCTCTGCAGACAAAATGAATGAGCTTTTAGACGGGCTTAAATTAAATACCTATGATAAAGATACCCTATGTGCATTTTTATCAGCTAATATTTCAGGGCTTTCTTTAACGGATTCGGTATTTGCATCCTTTAGCGAAGAAACCCGTAAAGAGGTTTCCCGGTATGTTATAGATAATATTGAAACCTATTCTGCAAGCGGTTTTTCTGAAATTTTAAAAGAAGGTTCAATACTTCTTGGTATAAATACCCGGGAAACAAATGAAACCATTCTTAAAATTCTTGATACTGACGAAATATCAGAGCTTCTTAAAAAGAATGATAATTACGATGATTACAAAAATGCGGATAAGGACGTATTGATTCCGTTATTAAAATCAGGAACATATAATTATTATAATGAAATTTCCGATGCTGTTTATGAGAATTTATTTATAATTTACTTAAAAGAATGTACCGATTCTGACGGCATAACTTCGGTTATTACCAAATACAGAAGCTGTGTGTCAGCAGAATGCTATCTTAAGTATAAAGGTATCGGCGAAGAAGATAAGGATAACATAAATCTGAAGATTTTAGAAAAGATTTCTGAAATTGATACAATTGCAAAGCTTGAAGAAATTATCTTTTTAAACCTTCCCGATAAAATAGCAATAACCGAGTCTTCAAGAACGATTCATACCTATGGCTTTAGCTTTAAGAATGAAAGAAACGCTTCCTTAAAGAAAATAGGTTCAGCTTCTAAGATTAAAGCGGAAGCTTACGCAGAGCTTTCAAATCCGCAGGATAGCGATATCAAAGCGAAATTTGTTATTATGGCTTATAGCGGAGACAAGCTTTTAGCTTCCAATGTTTCGCCTTGTCTGATTACAAAAAATGCAACACTGATTTCAACAGGATATATAAATGTTGATACCCTTGTTACAGATGTGAAAGCGGTTCTTATATCTGAAGATGAGAAGGAAATGCTTTCAGCTGTCGGTATATTAGGCTCAGCTGATGCTGAAATAGAGGATATATATATCGGTAATTATAAGCTTCCTCTTAAAGACGGTGTATCTGAATATTCTTTAACAAGATATTTTGATAAAAATGAACCGGTTAAATTAAGAGCCTATGCAAAGGATTTTGCGGCAAAAATTGAAATAACCGAAAAGGAAACAGAGGGGATAATTTCTTATACCGTTAAGACAACCTCCTCCGATACAAAAGATAC
>JAZOVB010000219.1:0-22642 GCA_045658425.1 Clostridia bacterium
AGCAACTGTAAGATATTCATTGGGATTTGTAACGGTAATTTTTTTCTTTTCACCGTTAAATACATATATAAAACTTTGACCTTTGGCATTATCTTCGTATGAAACATTATATTTTTCTTCTAATGCTTTTATAAAGTCTTCTCCGTTAAATTTAAATATAACTCGGTGAATGGCTTCAAATTCCAATGATTTATCGTGAAGATTAACAAGTTCGCAAAGTGCATATCTTGCATACGAATTTTTTGCTTTATCATCCCCTATTTCTTTTTTTAGATTTTCATAGTATGCTTTTGCAGTTGCAAGAGAGTGATTTCCATCTCCCATTGCGTATATTAGCGGATAATCTTTATTAACACCATACTTTTTATTAAAAGCATTCAGAGAATCTAAATTGGCAAGTTTTTTGTCCAGTAAATCACAAGCTTCCTTGTTCATTTTATATCCGGCTATATGTCCTGAATCCATAGCTAAATCAAAATCATAGATTTTTTCAAAAGATGCTTTTATATTTTCGTTATACTCAATAATATCACATTCGTTATCATCAATAAGCATCATAATATGAGGAAGTTCAATTAACGCATCCTGTCTGACTTTTAAACGAGGCGGTATTCTTGATACAACAGTACCTTCGGTAGCTCTTATTTTCGTTTGAGATTCTTTTTTATAATCGTAGTCTTCAAGATCAACCGCACCAACTATTCCTAATCTTTTAACACCATTTTTAAGGGTTCTTTCAATATAAATATATGTATTTGTATGCTCAACAAATATTCCGTCTTCAATATACTGATCCATGTTTTTATTTGTATTTTTTATTCGTAAATCAATATCTTCATCATTAAGATAAATTTCAGGAATTGTTAAATTAAGCGTAGAATAATTATTCCCTACATTCTCAGTTACCTGCTTCCAATAATCCGGTTCGGAAGTATACTGGTCACAAGCTACCACGCTCCATTTTTTCATTAACTCCGGATCTTTTGAAAATTTTGGCAATAGTATATTTGTTCTATTAAATGTCATAATTTATTCCTCTTTTCAATCGTATATTTCATAAAAAATATTTTATCACATTCAAGAGCTAAAGTAAATGTTTTTTTCAAATTTATGGATAACAGAAAAACAGACCAAAGAATATAGAATATTCTTCAGTCTGCTTTTACTACTTAATCAGATAAATTATTTCATACCGTTTTCGTAAGCTTCAACCATCTTTTTAACCATCTGACCACCGATAGAACCGGCTTCTCTGGATGTTAAGTGACCGTTATATCCGTTAGTTAAGTTAACTCCAACTTCAGATGCTGCTTCCATCTTAAACTTTTCAAGACCAGCTTTAGCCTGTGGAACTAATGTCTTTTTAGCCATTTTAGTTTTCCTCCTTTATATTAAGTTTGTAAAGAAAATTCTCTTTACACTTATATTATCGGCTTATTTTATCAAAATATAAGAGGGAATTTTTTCATAATATTATTTTTGTATTTTAAGTCGTTTTCTCAGTAAAACCATTGACAAAGCTTTTTTATCAAAAGGAATAAGCGGATATAAATAGCCTTTATTATTAATAGCCCTTGTTGTACATAGTAAAACCACTGCAAACAATGTTCCTCCTATTAAACCGTATAACCCAAAGAACTGTGTTAATACGGTGGTTAAAATCCTCATAAATTTAAGTGCATATCCCAACTCAACACTTGGCTGTGCAAAATTAGCAAGTGCAACAATAGCCATATACAATATGGTATCGGGCGAAAACCAACCGGTCTTTACCGCAAATTCACCTAAAAGCAAAGCTCCTATTATACTGAATGAGCTTACTAAACTGCTTGGCGTATTAACAGATGCAATTTTTAATCCATCAATAGCAAATTCAAGTAACAATATTTGTAGAATAACTGGAACAGTTGATTTTTCAGTAATCTTTATTACCTCCAACCAATTTGGTATAAGATTTTCATTATTTATAAAAAACAACCAGATTGGTATAAAGAAAAATGAGCATATAAAGAACAAGTTTCTGACTATTCTCAAATATCCCCCGACAACAGGCGGGAAATAAAAATCTTCAGCTTCCTGAACAAAATCAAAAACTGATGTAGGTAAAATGATTGCCAACGGAGAATTATCAACAAAAACAACTATTTTTCCCTCTAATATAGAAGCGGCGGCAACATCAGGTCGTTCAGTATACCTTACTTTAGGATACGGATTTAACACATTACTGTTAGTAATCGCCTCCACCAAACCTTGTTGCGCCATAGTTATACTTTGTATTTTTAATTTGTCAATCTTGTCTTCTATCATCTTAAGCATTTGACGGTCTACAAGGTCATCTATATATCCTACCGCAACATCAAGTTTACTGCGTTCTCCTAACTCTTTTATTTTAAATATAAGTTTGGGGTCTCTTATTCTCCTTCTTACCAGTGCGGTATTAGTGATTAGGGTTTCAACAAATCCATCTTTTGACCCTCGCAATGTTTTTTCTTTATCAGGCTCTTCAGTATTTCTTGAGGGATAACTTCTTAAATCAATATAAACAGCATCTTCAAACCCATCAATAAAAAGAATTGATTTTCCGCTTAAAAGCTCTTTTATAACATCTTTCCAGCTATTTGTTGTTTCTACTTCAACATAAGGAAATTGGTGGTCAATAAAATCCTGAGCATTTTTATATTCTGACATTTCCTTGGGGTCGATACTGTATAAAAAATCCATTATTCTTTGCATAACACTGCCCTTAACAAAACCGTCAACAAAGTAAAAACAGGCATTTTTTCCACCGATTTTATATTTTTTCTCAAGAATATCATAGCTTTTGCCTACCGGTAATAATAATCTTGCTTTTTCGATGTTCTGAGTAAGATTTTTGTATATCATATAATTTTCTCCTAACAAAAAAATACTTTAATACATATATTATGCATTAAAGTATTTTAAACTATTCTTTAAAACCGTAAAAGAGGCTCTCCAAAGGTTCAATAATAAATTTACCGTTCGATACCTCTGACAGTTTTTTATTTATAGCTGTAAGGTTTTCTTCTTTACATATACCAAGTATGTCGATGTTTT
Organism: Clostridia bacterium; assembly: GCA_045658425.1. Lineage (GTDB taxonomy): Bacteria > Bacillota > Clostridia > UMGS1840 > HGM11507 > SIG450. Next base: position 3,076 of record JAZOVB010000219.1, read on the forward strand.
CAGCAAATTCTTTTTCAAGAACAATTACATCGAAGTTTCTGAATTCATTTTCATATTTGCCCAATAATGTATATGGAATTGACAAAACAAATTTAACAGAGCTTTGCATTGTAACAATCTGTGCTTTGGTTATAACCTCCTTAGCTGCACCTGAATATGCCTTTACCAGTCCGCCTGTACCAAGTAGAGTTCCGCCAAAATATCTTGTAACTACAATTACAACATCAGTAAGACCTTCTTTATCAATTACATCTAAAACAGGAGCTCCGGCAGTTTTGGCAGGTTCACCATCATCAGAGCATCTTGAAACATTATTGTCCCTAATTTTATATGCATATACATTATGAGTGGCATCCCAATGCTTTTTACTTATTTCTTCAATAAATTTCAAAGCTTCAGTTTCAGTTGATACAGGATGTATATACCCAATAAAACGGGATTTTTTTTCAATGATTTCGCCAACGGATAAATCCGTTATTGTTTTATAACTGTTCAACTTCATACACCTTTACTTTACTATATATTTCTTCATCACAAACTATTTCCATGTGAAAACCATCTTCTTTTGATTCTTCAGAAAGAATTGTTGAGGTCTTATACAAAAGTCCAAGTAATCCCCCTTGTGAAAAAGGTATAATAAGCTTCACCCTTTTCTTGGTACTGAAAATAATTTCTTTTATCTTATCAAGCAAACCGTCAATGTTCTTTTTTTCTTTTACTGAAATGTTAACCGTATTCATATTTTGGTAATAAAGAGGTGGTTCTTTTATATCACATTTATTAAATACAGTTAATACAGGTTTATTATTTTCATTTAAATCTGTAATTATTTTATTAACAACACTGAGTGATTTATCAAGTTCATCATTCGAAGCATCTGCAAGATGTATAATAAGATCTGCATATTTTATTTCTTCAAGAGTTGACTTAAAGGCTTCAACAAGATGATGTGGCAGTTTTCTTATGAATCCTACTGTATCACATATTATAAATTCGGTTTTATCAGCTAAGGTTATTTTTCTCATAAGAGGGTCTAATGTTGCAAAAAGTTTATTTTCAACATAAGCATCCTGCGAATCACTAAGAAGATTAAGAAGCGAGGATTTACCTACATTAGTATAACCAACCAAAGCAACAACAGGAATTGAGTCTTCAGTTCTTTTTTTTCGTATATTGCTTCTATGCTTCTCAATTTCAGAAAGTTCATCTGTAAGATGTTCAATTTTTTTCTGAATGTGTCGTCTGTCGCTTTCAAGTTTCGTTTCACCGGGACCTCTGGTTCCAATTCCCCCTCCAAGTCTTGATAAGCTTTGTCCTATTCCCGATAATCTTGGCAATAAATACTTAAGCTGTGCAAGTTCTACCTGACATTTTCCCTCTTTCGATTTTGCTCTCATTGCAAAAATATCCAAAATAAGTCTGCTTCGATCGATAACGGTAACACCAAGTGCATTTTCAAGATTACGGGTTATAGAACCTGAAAGCTCTGTATCAAATACTGCCATGGTTATATCATTTGCATCAATAAATTCTCTTATTTCCTCAACTTTTCCGCTACCTATAAAAGTTGAAGGATCAATTGTTTTAATATTCTGTACGATTTCTCCTACAACTTCCCCTTCTGCTGTTTTTACCAATTCAGCTAACTCCTTCATAGAAGCTTCATCGGTATCATTAAGACTCTTATCACCTAAAGAGGCACCTACTAAAACAACTCTGTCTTTTTTCTCTTCCATATTTTCTCCTATGCTAAGTCTTTAATCAAATTATATAAAACATCTTCTTTGTCAATTATTTTATTTGCAACATCATGCAACTTCGAACAGTTGTGTCCTGCCGCAACACCAAAATCAGCCTTTGAAATCATTTCCAAATCATTTAAATTGTCACCAATGGTGATTACTTTGTATTTTTTTAAATCTTTCATTTCTTTGAGAATATCAAGTGCATTACCCTTGTTTACAATTTTATCAATTATCTCATAAAAATTTGTGTCACTTTTTGTAAATGTTAATTTGTCCGTATATTCTTTATATTCGTTTTTTAAATATTCAAGTATATTACTGTAAGAATAAAAAACAACCTTATTTATTGGAAGTTTTATATCTTCAATTGTTGCATCTACAAATCTAAAATCACTAAGATTGCCTAATACATCTGAAAAAATATCCGGATTAATAAAATAATCCTTATCCTTGGAAAATGCAATAATACCACAATCCGGGTGGTTAATACTAAAATCTTTTATAACTTCTATAACAGATTCGTGTATATATTTTTCCCACAATATCTCTTCGGTATAAATATCGACAATTTTAGAACCATTGAGAAGAATTACAGGTAAATCTATGTTAATTTTTTCTTTTATAAACTGAACCCTGTTTAATGACCTTCCGGTAGCAATCGAAAATTTCCCGCCTTCTTTTTGAAAATATTTAATTGCATCAATATCTTTGTTGCTTATACAACCATCTTCTTTTAACAAGGTGCCGTCTAAGTCACTTATAAGTATGTAATTATCAAAATTCCCCATCAGATATCCTCCTCAATAATGTAACCTGTAATATCATCATTTACAACCTGCAATGAATTTAATTTAAGTTCCTGGATTAGTTTTTTAATATTACATTTCTTATTACCTATAATTTTGGAAGTTTCTCTTTTTTCACAAACTATTCTTATTTTTTTATATGGCAATTCTGATATTTCTTTAGAAAGCTTTTCATAATATAAAAAGCTTTCTACTAACTCACGGAATGATGAATGATAAGGACCATATACATTTTTTTCGTTTATATCCTCTCCGGCCATAAGACCTATTCTTATAACATCTATCCCGTTATTATTAAATTTTTTAAGTATATTTGCGGAAATTCTTACTGCTTCTTCAAGGCTATATGGTTTATATTTTTTATCCGTATACAGTTCGTAAAGCTCAGTTTGTCTGATAACTACCGTAGGATAAATTCTTACAAAATCAGGTTTAAGCTTTATAATTTCATTACAAGTGTACATATCCAAATCTTCATTTGAACCATACATTCCCACCATCATTTGAAGACCTAATTTAAATGGATACTTTCTGATTAGCTTTACTGCTTTTTTGGTACTGTTGCTATCAAGACCTCGTTTGTTTAACTTAAGAACTGTATCATTCATGGACTGAACGCCAAGCTCAATAGTTGTAACCCCTTTTTCAAATAGATTATCAAGAATTTCTTCGGTGATATAATCAGGTCTTGTAGATATTCTTATCCCTTTTATTCGCTGATCATAAAAAAATTCCCCGGCTGTTTTAAGATACATATTTTGTTCATCTGTATCAATTCCTGTAAAACTTCCTCCAAAAAAGGAAATCTCTATTTCGGAGTTTTGTTCAGCACTGTCAAGATATGTTTTAATTTTATCCTTTATTTCTTCATATTTCTCTTTTTTATATACTCCGGTTATCTTTTTCTGATTACAGAATATACAGTCATTAGGACATCCCTGATGACTCACGAATATGGGAATGTTAATTTTTCTCATTATTTAAACCTCTGTATTTAATTCCTGTTGAAATAAAACAAAATGGCTTTATTTTCGAAAGTACATACACAACTATATAAGAAATCGCAAATACCGAAATAAACCTTAAGAAAATATAAATAATTCCGTTTTTCGGTTGAATAATTCCTAATACATTTAAAAAATCAATTATAAGATTATGAATAAGATATATGGGAAAACTCATTACTCCAAGCGAATCTGTTATTTTAGAAAACTTAAATTGCTCCATATCGGCATACAGATTTTTGAATATAAGAAAGATACATACGGAGAGCAATGCAGTAAATACTCCGGTATATACTTTAAACCCTTCAAAATACCCGTCATAATAGTTGGTTGCAATATATGTTCCGATAGCAATGATTATAACATCCAGAACCGAAATTAAAATCAGCCATATATTTTTTACTTTTATTTCAACAGTATGCAAATAATAACCTAAAATAAAAAAACCTATATATCCACCTATAAAATTAAGATTGAAAGAGCTGTTAACTGTAAGTATGCTTTTTATTTTATCAGGAAATAAGTTTTGAACAGTAGTGTAAAAAACGCTGCAAAAAACCCATAAAACAAATAAATATATTACCTGTTTTTTATCCATTTCATCCACAAGTTTTTTCAAGAATGGTACTAATAGGTAAATCGGAATCAATGCATACATAAACCAAAGGTGGATTGTTGCAGGTTGACTTAGTATATTATTTATTCTATATATAAGCCCTGTAAAGCCATAGCTTCCGTTTCGGTAAGTATCTATCACAAAATAATAACCAATAGCTACAACTGACCAAAAAATAAAAGGCAATATAATTTTCTTAAGGCGTACTTTGAACAAATTTTCAACAGATGCACTTTTATCATTATTTAATAGCATAGCCCCTGAAATCATAAAAAACACAGGAACTGCAACACTTATAACAGAAGTAATCAAATTGGAAAAATGCCATTCTAAGCTTCCGTATTTAACTCTAAGAAGGTCGGCTACCACATGGAGAAATATAACCGACAGCATCGAGAATATTCGCAAGAAGTCAATATAATAGTATCTCTTTTTCATTTATCCTCCAACAAACAGACACAGTATGCCCTTACACCTTCCATACGTCCGGTAAAACCTAATTTTTCTTCGGTTGTAGCTTTAACAGAAATATTTAAAATATCTGTATTAAGAACTTGTGCAATATTTTTTCTCATTTCATCTATATAAGGCATAAGCTTAGGCTTCTGGCAAACTACCGAACAATCTAAATTATTTATCTTATATCCTTTTTCATTGATTATTTCATAAACATATTCCATAAGTTTTATACTGGAAATCCCCTTGTATTGATTATCAGTATCGGGAAAATGCTTACCAATATCACCAAGTGCAAGTGCCCCTAAAAGAGCATCCATTATTGCGTGAAGCAGCACATCAGCATCCGAATGTCCCAGTAATCCATTCTCAAACGGAATATCTACTCCGCCAAGTATAAACTTTCTGTTATCTGAATATTTATGAACATCATATCCAAAACCAATTCTCATTTTATATCAAATCCTTTAAATATATTAAATCTTCCGGTGTTGTAATTTTTATATTGGAATAACTTCCGTAAGTTATCTTAGTTTTAACACCCATTGCTTCCATAATACTTGCATCATCTGTAAAAGTTTCATTCGGGAATTGTTCGAAACCTTTTTTGATAATTTCCCGCTTGACAACCTGCGGTGTCTGGATACTTACCAGATAATTCCTGTCAGGAGTTTTTACTGAAAAATTTTCATTATCAATTTCCTTTATAGTATCTTTTACTTTTACGCCTAATACCGAACAGTCATATTCTATGCCATTTTTAATTACATTAATGATATCTTCTTTTTTAACAAATGGTCTTGCACTATCGTGGATAAGTAAGTAATCATAACATTCGGGAACAACATCAACCGCCGATTTAACCGAATCCTGCCGCCTTTCTCCCCCGGGAATTATATCCGTTACTTTTTTTAGATTATTTGCAATATTTTTAACATATCCAATTTCTTCCGAAGTTGTTACAATTATAATTTTATCTATTTCTTCAATTTCAGATAAAATCTTAGCGGAATAATAAAAAAGCGGAAGACCGTTTATTTCTATAAACTGTTTTTTTGTTTTGCTGTTCATTCTGCTTCCATTTCCGGCTGCTAGCAAAACTGCACATATTTTTTTACTCCCCATAAAATTAACCTCTATGTATTAATTTATATATTTATAAGTTCTTTTATGTTTTTAGAAAAAATTCTCTCCAGAACGTCATTTTTCAATTTTAATGACATAATTCTTTTATACTCATTATCAAAATTCCACATAGGATAATCGGTAGCAAATAATACTCTGTCGCTTCCGTAATGATTAATAAGCTTAAGTATCATCTCATCAGAGAGAAAATTAAAAGATGAGCATGTGTCAACCCATATATTTTCGCTATTCAGAATTTCCATAGATTCTTCCCATTTCTTATATCCGCCCAGATGAGCAGCAATTACCTTAAGTTTTGGAAAATCATTTAGTATTTTCTTTAGCCTTAAAGGATTTGAGAAATCCTTTGTTTCATCACCTATATGAAATAATATGGGGATTTTATCCTGAATTATTTCGTATATTGGGTACATTTTTTTATCGTCTATATCTCGTTTTTGAAAATCAGGATGAATTTTTATACCTTTAAGACCATTTGAAATAATTTTATTAAACTCAGCTTCTATACATTCATAATCGGGATGCATAGTACCGTAACCAATTAGCTTATCATTAGTGTTTACGATACCAATAATAAAATCATTTATGCTTGATACTTGTTCAGGTTTTGTTGCTGTTGAATGAACTACTGCTTTAGAAATTCCATTTCGGTTTAAATTTAAAATCAAATCATCAACAGTGCCTTTGAGTTCCATTTCAATTCCGTAAAAATTCCCGATTGCATCAACGGCTTTTTCAGCAATTTTATCCGGATATATGTGACAATGTGAGTCTATAATTTCCATTTATAATTCTCCTAATAAAAAGATTCTCCGAATGCGCTATCGGAGAATCCTGATAATTTTACATAGTTTTTGCTTTAATTATTCCTGACAATCGCAATCTTCACAATCACAGTCAAAATCAATCTCTTCACCGCAGCTTGGACAAACTACTCCGTCATTGAATAATTCACTGTCTTCAAAGCAAATTGTATCACCGCAATTAGGACATTCCATTTCAAAGAATTCGGAATCATCGCAATCACAGTCATCATCACAACAACCGCAATCGCAATCGCAATCACAATCTTCATAAAATTCTTCTTCTAAACTACCTAAATCTTCATCAATTTCATCAATCAATTCCTGCATTTCAAACTGTTCATCATTGATATCTTCAATAACCATAGCCATTTCGTTTAAAACATCAAGAATACCAATAATCATTTTTCCTTCTTTTGTAGAATCATCAATTTCAAGACCATCACATAAGCCCTGAAGATAAGCAACTTTTTCAATTAAATTTTCCATATCAATAACCTCCACAGGCACTCGGAAGTTGAACTCCTTACGCCTTATACTTGTTAATTTTTAAACTTTTCAATTTAGCGTCCTCATCTGATTAAGCTCTTTCCATATAGGAACCTGTTCTGGTATCAACTCTGATTACATCATCAATGTCAATAAATAAAGGAACATTGATTGTAGCCCCGGTTTCTAAGGTAGCGGGTTTTGTTGCACCGGTAGAAGTATCACCTTTGAATCCAGGTTCTGTTTCTGTAACAACAAGTTCAACAAAGTTAGGTGGTTCAACACCAAAAACATTGCCCTTGTATATAAGAAGTTTAACCATTTCATTTTCTTTTACAAATTTTAATGCATCACCTAACTGATCAGCGCTTAAAGGCATCTGGTCATAGGTTTCAACATCCATAAAGTAGAATAATTCTCCATCGTTATAAAGATACTGCATATCTTTTCTTTCAATATGAGCTTTTTCAAATTTATCAGTTGGTCTGTAGGTTTTTTCAACAACACCGCCAGTAATTACATTTCTTACTTTAGCTCTTACAAAAGCTGCTCCTTTACCGGGTTTTACATGCTGAAATTCTACGTTTTGACATACGTTTCCATCCTCTTCAAATGTAACGCCGTTTCTAAAATCTCCTGCTGTTATCATTGGTTTATTCCCCTCTCTTTTTTTATAACATTTACATTCATATATATTGTAATAAAAAATGCCAAAAAAAGCAAGTGTTTTTTACAATATTTATATAATAATCAGTTTTTTTTCTATATTTGTTAGCGATTTACAACCATTTTCGGTGATAAGATAGGTATCTTCGATACGAACGCCGAATTTATTCTTAAAATATAAGCCCGGCTCTATCGTTACAATCATATTTTTTTCAAGTACTACATCCGACTTTTTATTCAAAGTTGGTGCTTCATGAATATCAATGCCTACACCGTGACCAAGCGAATGAATAAAATACTCTTCTAATCCTTGTTCTCGAAAACATTTCCTTGAAGCTTCATCAACCATGTTGCATAAAACACCCGGTTTTAAGATTTTGACAGCTTCCAAATGTGCTTTTAAAACCAGGTCATATATCTGTTTTTTTTCCTCTGATATACTTCCAAGAGCAACTGTTCTTGTAATATCCGAGCGATAGCCATTATAAGTCGCGCCAAAATCAAATAATATCAAATCACCGTTTTTTACTTTTTTATCGCTGGGAACACCATGACAATCTGCACTTTCCTCTTCGTTTACCGTTATTGTTGAAAATGCCGGTTCCTCACTTCCGTAAACGGACATTTTATAATCAAGTAAAGCCGCAATTTCTTTAGTTGACATTCCGGTATTAATCATCTTTAAAATTTCGGTAAATGCTTTATCAGCAATTTTTTGTGCATTTATAATATTATGAATTTCTTCATCGTTTTTTATTATGCGTAATTTCTCGGTTATTTTTTCATAATTAACCAAATTAATTTCTTCAGATAATAATTTATAATTTTTATGGCTGATTTCAGAGGGATCAATCATTACCTGCTTTAATTGTTGTTCTTTAATTAATTCAGTAAGACTTTCAAAAATCCCTTTGGTAATACATATCGGAATATACACATTTTGTCTTTCAATCAAAAATTTGTATCTTCCGTCAGATAAAACAAATGCTTTATCAAGTGTTATTAGTATAGCTATGTTTGATGATTTTAATCCGGAAAGATATCTTACATCACTGCTATTGTTTATAATCACACCATCACAACGATTTGAAATAATTATTTCTCTTATTTTTTCAATGGAGCTATTCATCAAAAAGCCCCTCCAATGCAAGAATATAAGATTTTACACCAAAACCGCTTATTACACCTTTAGAAGCCTTGGCAGTAACCATATTATGTCTGTGTTCTTCTCTTGCAAATACATTTGAAATATGAACTTCTACTACCGGCAGTCCAACCGCTTTCAAGGCATCATAAATTGCCCCGGAATAGTGAGAGTACGCGCCAGGGTTTATAATTATTCCATCGGCATTTTTATATGCACTGTGAATTGAATTTACAATTTCTCCTTCAATATTACTTTGATAAAAATCAACTTCATAATTTAATTCTTTTGCTTTTGTTGAAATAATTGAGTTTATTTTATCAAGTGTCATATCACCGTAAATTTCCGGCTCTCTTATACCAAGCATATTAAGATTAGGCCCATTTATTATAAGCACTTTTTTCATTTATTTCATCCCTTCATAGCATTTTTTCATATACAAAGCATCTATACCTTGCGTTCCTGCGGATTCACATATTATAACAGGTGTAAGATTTTTTTTGTAAATAAGTTCTGCAAGTGGTTCGAACTCAGGACCGTATATATTATCATCAAAAGTAAGATGTTTAACTTCTCCGCCTTTTAGAGAGTATTCTATTTTGGAGAAATGGGAATGAAACCTCTTAAGTCTGTCATACCCTAATTTGTTTTCTATTTTATTTAATATTTCCTCATAATCCGATATGGTTTTAATGCCCCCGAATGTTCGTGAATTAAGATGACCAAAATCGATTGCAGGTATAAACGAATCATCTACAAGACATAATTCTATAACTTCATCAAGATCGCCAAGTTGATTGATTTTCCCCATGGTTTCAGGACATATATTAATACCGTCAAAGCCTTCGCTTCGAGCTGTATCAATAGCTCTTTTCAAGGTATCTTTAGCAAACTCCAAGGCTTGTTCCCGAGAAATTTTAGACGCAGAGCCGCTATGAACAACAATTCTCTTTGCATCAAGAACCTTTGAAATTCTCATACAGTCCATTATATATTCTACACTCTTATCCCTTTTTTCTTTTTCCACACTGGATAAGCTTATGTAATACTGACTGTGTACAGATAAAAAAACATCATTTTCTTTAGCCTGATTACATAACTCCAAAGCTGTTTTCTCGGATATTTTAACACCTTTGTTGCATTGATATTCATATGCATTAAGTCCTATTGATTTTAAATAACGTGGCATATCCACAGATGATTTATAGCCGGCTTCTGTAAAAGCTGAAGGATTGCCTCCCGGCCCGAATTTAATATCCATAATCTTACCTCCTACTACGCTGCATAACTTTTTTACAGTATATCAAATATACAAATAAAAATCAATGAAAAAAATGAGTCTTTGATTAACGAAGACTCATTAAATATTTATTGGTTATTATTGTGCCAACATTGTATCAGTTTTAGTTATTATTATAGGCTTTTCAAGTTTTTCAACCGATTTTTTTGTAACAACAACCTTTTCCACACCTTCCATTGCGGGCACCTCAAACATAGAATCCTTAATAATATCTTCTACAATGGCTCTTAAACCTCTTGCGCCTGTATTTCTTTTTATCGCTTCGGCTGCAATTGCTTTTAAAGCTTCGTCTTCAAATTCCAATTCAACACCATCGTATTCAAATAGTTTTGTATACTGTTTTACCAAGGAATTTTTAGGTTCCTTTAAAACCGATATCAAAGCATTTTCATCTAAATTATCTAGTGCAACTATTACAGGAACTCTCCCGATAAACTCGGGAATAAGACCAAATTTCAACAAATCCTGAGGCATAATGTTTTTTAAAACACTCTTTGATTTATCACTTTTAACTACAACATCAGAATTAAATCCCATTACGCTTTTGCCGGTTCTTTTTTCAATTATTTTTTCAATTCCGTCAAAAGCACCGCCGCATATAAAAAGAATGTTTGATGTGTTAATCTGAATAAACTCCTGATGAGGATGCTTTCTGCCCCCCTGTGGAGGAACAGAAGCAACAGTACCTTCAAGAATTTTCAAAAGAGCCTGTTGAACACCTTCCCCGCTTACATCTCTTGTAATCGAGGGATTTTCACTTTTTCTTGCAATCTTATCAATTTCATCAATATATATAATACCTTTTTCAGCTAATTCCACATCATAATCTGCCGCCTGAATAAGCCTTAATAAAATGTTTTCAACATCTTCGCCTACATATCCGGCTTCAGTAAGAGTTGTGGCATCTGCAATGGCAAACGGAACATTAAGCAGTTTTGCAAGCGTTTGGGCAAGTAGTGTTTTACCACATCCTGTAGGACCTAACACCATAACATTACTTTTTTGTATTTCCACATCTTCATCAGAAATCATTGAATTTATTCGTTTATAATGATTATAAACAGCCACCGACAATGCTTTTTTTGCCTCATCCTGACCAATTACATACTGATCAAGAAGTGTTTTTATTTCGGTAGGCTTTAAAAGACTTTCAAATTCAGGTGTATACTTACTGCTTTCTTCAACCGAAGCCTCTATTATGTCATTACAAAGTTCAATACATTCATTACAAATACATGCGTTTGGCCCTGAAATAATCTTATCTACCATATCCGATGTTTTACCGCAGAAAGAACATCTGGACTGTTCAATATTTTTTTTATCCATAAAAACTCCTGTTTTATCTTCTTTCGATTACTTTATCAATTATACCGTATTCCTGAGCTTCAAGTGCAGACATAAAATAATCTCTTTCAGTATCCGCACAAATCACATCATAAGGTTTGCCGGTATTCTTAGCAAGTATCTTATTAAGATCATGTTTTATTCTCAAAATACGATCTGTGTGAATTTTAATATCGGTTGCTTGAGCTCTTCCGCCAATACCCCCAAGAGGCTGGTGAATCATAATTTCACTGTTTGGTAGTGAAAATCTCTTTCCTTTTGCTCCGGAAGACAGTAAAAATGCTCCCATACTCGCTGCCATACCAACACAAATAGTAGATACATCAGGTTTTATATACTGCATAGTATCATAAATTGCCATACCGGCTGTTATAGATCCACCGGGACTGTTAATATAAAAACTAATATCTTTTTCAGGATCCTGCCCTTCTAAAAATAAAAGTTGAGCAACAATTACACTTGCGGTTGCATCATTAACTTCATCTGACAATACAATAATTCTGTCCTTTAACAATCTGGAATAAATGTCATAAGAACGTTCTCCGTTATTTGTCTGTTCAATAACATATGGTACCAATGCCATAAAAACACCTCCGTTTAATATATAATTTGAGGTTTAAAACCGGAATTTTAAACCTCAAATAAAATGCTATTATTTATCTTCTGTTTTCTTAGCAGTTGTTTTTTTAGTTGTTGTCTTTTTTTCAGTATCATCTTCAGCTTTTTTTACAGTTGTTTTCTTTGTTGCAGGTTTCTTAGCAGTAGTTGTCTTTTTAGCAGCTGGTTTCTTTTCTGATTCCTCTGCAGCTTCTTCAACTACGGCATTTTTTACAACAAATTCAACCGTCTTATTCATCTTAAGATCAGACTTAACATCATCAGCATTAATAAACTGCTTAATCTTATCTACTTCCATGTTATAAGCTTCTGCCATCTTTTCAAATTCTTTTTCTACATCCTTGTCGGTTGCTTCAATTTTTTCAATTTTAGCAATCTCTTCTAAGGCAAGAGAAACTTTAACCTGACTTTCTGCTCTGTCTTTAAACTGAGCCTTGAAGCTTTCTTCTGTCATGCCTGTAAACTGTAAATACTGAGATAATTCCATACCCTGAGATTTTAATCTGTATGCATAATCATTAGCAAGATTTTCAATTCTTTCTTCAATCATACATTCAGGAACTTCAACCTTAACAACATCAAGAAGTTTTTCGATTACAGCATTTTCAAATTCCTGTTCTGTTCTCTGCTTAGCTTCAGCTGTAAGCTTCTTTTTAATATCAGCTTTTAACTCTTTAAAGGTATCAAATTCACTTACATCTTTAGCAAAATCATCATCAAGTTCAGGATATTCTTTATATGAGATTTTATTAACTGTTACTTTAAATGTTGCAGGCTTTCCTTTTAAATCCTCTGCATGATATTCATCAGGGAACTTAACTTCGATTTCAGTTGCTCCTAATTCACATCCGATTAAAGAATCCTCAAAGCCCGGAATAAACTGACCTGAACCTATTGTAAGGTCAAAGCCTTCTGCCTTACCACCAGGGAACGCAACTCCGTCACAGAAGCCTTCATAATCAATATTAACTATATCGCCTTTTTCAACTTTACCGTTTTCTCTTTCAATAATTCTTACTGTTTTTTCTTTTAAAGCATCAATTTCTCTGTTTACAGCATCGCTCTTAACAGGATATTCATTTTTGGGGGCTTTTATACCTTTATAGTCCTTAATTTTCACTTCAGGTTTAAGTGTAACCTTAGCTGTGAAAACAAAGCCTTCTTCAACACTGATTGATGTAATATCAATTTCCGGCTTGGAAACTATATCCAATTTGCAATCAACAGCAGCTTCCTGATATTTTTCAGGAATGATTTCATTTACAGCGTCTTCAAAAAGAACTTCGATACCATAGTATTTTTCAACCATTTTTCTGGGTACTTTGCCCTTTCTGAATCCAGGAATTGAAAAATATTTCTTATTCTTATTGAATGCAAAATCCAACCCCTTTGCAAATTCCTCACTTGAAACAACAATTTCCAAGGTTGCTTCTTTCTTGGTATTCTCTTTAATAGAATAATTCATTTTGTTTTCCTCCCTAATATAAATCACTTTATGAGATTATATCATATAATTTTTAAAATTTCCACTATAATTTTACAAAATTTTCATCGGTTTAAAATTAAGATAATCCGACGACACTAAATTAAACTCAATCCCCTCAATATCACCGCAATAGGCAAGATGATGGGATCTGGTATGCAAATGACCGTAAAAACACTTTTTTATCCCATATTCTTTGAGTATATAGTAAAATAAATTGTTATTATATCTGCCTTCTTTTATTATCGGCGGATAATGCATAAAGACCAAAATGTTTTCAAACCCGGCATTTCTTGCATCAACAATAGATTTTTCAAGTCTTATTGCTTCCCTGTTTTCAAGTTTTATTCCTTCTTCAGTAGATGGTTTTTTTGTAATATCCACTCCCTTTGTTCCGCAAATAGCATAATTTTCATATGTATAAAAATTATTATGCATCATGCTAATGGTAGTAATATTATTTTTATCAAAAAAATCATAAAGTTTGTTCACAGTTAAAAACCAATAATCGTGATTACCTTTTGATATAATTTTTTTACCATTTAACCTATTAAGAAATTTAAAATCTTCTGTAGCATTTTCCAGATATGTTTCCCATGATATATCGCCGGGGATTACAACCGTATCATTTATTGCTACTGTTTCATTCCAATTTTTCTCAAGTTTTGATATGTAATCCTTCCAGACACCGCCAAAAACCTCCATTGATTTATTTGTATTAAGAGATAAATGCAGATCTGAAATAGTAAATAATGCCATTATAAATACTCCGTTTCAAGGGATAATAGTAATGTGGATATTCCACACAAAACAATCAACCGAAAGGATGTTAAACTATGGAAACAAGAATTTATTGTAAAGCAAACAAATGCAAATATCACACTATTGACAATGAATGTGAAGCAACAACTATTTCAGTAGGAAACCCTTCAGCTTGTTCTTCATGTGATACTTGTTGTGATACTTTTGTACCAAAGAACTAAAATATGTCGGCTTTTATGCCGGCTTTACATATTCAAGTTTTCCTTCACTGTATTTTTCATAGAATTTTTATCACATACAGAATTAAATCTTACATCTTTGCCTTTTAATTCGCTAAGTGCTTTAGGTATTGACGTGTTTGTTTTTTCTGATAAATCAGTAAGCTTCGTAAAATCATCCTTATTGATATCATAACCATTGTCAATAGAAGTTATAACACTGTTTAAGAATTTATATGGACTGGCAGTCGATGCGATAACAGTCACTTTTCTATCATTTGTATTTCTGACATATTCGTCATAAACATTTTTAGCAACCGCAGTGTGTGTATCAATCAGATATCCATATTTTTCCAAGGTTTGTTTTATTGTTTCAGAAGTTTCAGAGTCATCACAATACCCACCATAAAAATTATTCTTTACATTTTCAGCAATTTTTTCAGATACCGTATATACACCTTCTTCAACAAGCTTTCTCATATAGTCTGCGATCAGCTTATCATCTTTATCGCTTAATTCATATATAAGTCTTTCAAGATTACTTGAAATAAGAATATCCATTGACGGAGAAGATGTTAAATTGAATTCTCTGTTTTTGTCATAAACACCTGAGTTTATAAAATCTGTAAGTACGTTGTTTTTATTTGAAGCACATATAAGCTTATCAATAGGAAGCCCCATCCTCTTTGCATAATACGCTGCAAGTATATTACCAAAATTTCCGGTGGGAACAACAACATTTATTTCTTCACCAAGTTTAACAACACCTTTTCTTAACAGCTGTATATAAGATGAGAAATAATACACAACCTGAGGAACAAGTCTTCCAAAGTTAATTGAATTGGCAGATGAAAATACTACTCCGTTTTCAAACAACTCATTTTTGAATTCATTATCGGTAAATATTTTCTTCACACCATTCTGAGCATCATCAAAATTACCGTCAACACCGCTTACATATACATTATCGCCTTCCTGGGAAATCATTTGTAATTTCTGGATGTCGGATACTCCGTCTTTGGGATAAAAAACTATAATTTTGGTACCATCAACATCTTTGAAGCCTTCAAGAGCAGCTTTTCCTGTATCTCCTGAAGTAGCAACAAGAATTGTAATCAGCTTGTCCTCCCCTGTTTTCTTAGCCGATACGGTTAACAAATGCGGTAAAATCTGAAGCGCCATATCTTTAAATGCACAAGTAGGACCATGCCATAGCTCAATAAAAAAAGTATTCTTATCCAGTTCATATAAAGGTGCAATATCATCAGAACCAAATTTTTCCGAAGTATATGCAGAATTTATACATTTATTCAATTCATCTTCGGTAAAATCAGTTAAATATTTTGATAAAACAAATTTTGCTATATCAACATATTTTCTATCTTTTAATGAGTTAATTTCGTCCATCGAAACTTCAGGAAAGAATTCAGGAACAAACAAACCGCCTTCTTCGGAAAGCCCTTGTTTTATAGCTTGTGCAGAAGTAACTCTAAGATTATTATTCCGAGTACTGTTAAAATACATTTTTATTCTCCTTCCGAATTTGAACAGGAGTGACATCCCGAACAGCAACCTGAACATCCTTCGATTTCTGATGTATCAAGTCCGTTTCTTTTATAGTAATCAATAATTGCAGCTTTAATAGCTTCTTCTGCAAGTACGGAACAATGGATTTTAGGTGCCGGTAAACCATCTAAAGCTTCTATAACAGCTTTATTTGTAATTGAAAGTGCGTCTTCAATTTTTTTACCTTTTACAAGTTCTGTTGCCATACTGCTTGTAGCGATAGCGGCTCCGCAGCCAAAAGTCTTGAACTTGACATCTTTAATTATGCCATCTTCAATATCCATATATATTTTCATTATATCGCCACATTTTGCATTTCCAACTTCCCCAACTGCATCGGGATTTTCAATTTCACCAACATTACGGGGATTAGCAAAATGATCCATAACTTTTTCACTATACATAATCTTATTTCCTTTCCACATTTTCATATAAGGGAGACATCTCACGAAGTCTTGAAACTATTCCCTTCAGTTTTTCAACAATGTAATAAACATCTTCTTCGGTATTAAAGTCACCAAATGAGATTCTTAACGAACCATGAGCTATTTCATGAGGCAGCCCAATGGCAAGTAAAACATGAGAAGGGTCAAGAGAACCTGAAGTACAAGCTGAACCGCTTGAAGCACATATTCCTGCCATATCAAGCATCAAAAGCAAAGCTTCTCCTTCAATATATCTGAAAGACATATTAGCATTATTACATAATCTTTGAGTTCTGTGTCCATTAAGCCTTACATACGGAATTTCTTTTAAAACTGTATCAATATATAAATCTCTCAATCGGGAAATCTTACTAACCTTTTCGTCAATGTTGGAAGTCGCTGATTCAACAGCCTTTCCAAAACCCACAATACCTGCTACGTTTTCAGTTCCGGCTCTTCTCCCTTTTTCCTGACCTCCGCCGTGGATATAAGGATGAAGTTTAACTCCTTTTTTTACATAAAGAGCACCAACACCTTTTGGGCCATACACCTTGTGAGCAGTCAATGACATCAAATCAATATTCATTTCTTTCACATCAATATGAACATTTCCCACAGCTTGTACAGCATCGGTATGAAAGTATACCCCATATTTTTTAGCAATCTCACCAATTTCTTTTATTGGTTGAATTGTACCTATTTCGTTATTAGCAAATATGACTGATATAAGAATTGTTTTATCAGTTATTGATTTTTCAAGTTGTTCAAGATTAATTAGTCCATCTTCATCCACATCAAGATATGTTACATCATATCCCTGCTTTTCAAGAAATTCAGTAGTATGAAGCACTGCATGATGTTCAATTTTTGTAGTTATTATATGATTTCCTTTATTTCTTAACGAATATGCAATTCCTTTTATTGCCCAATTATCAGCCTCAGAAGCACCGGAGGTGAAAATTATCTCTTTAGCTTCTGCATTAAAAGCTTTAGCAATTTTTTCACGCGCATTGTCAATTGCTTTTTTTGAATTTGCAGCGTATCTATATATAGATGAGGGGTTGCCGTATTCCTCTGTTAAATAAGGCATCATTTCATCAAGAATTTCAGGTTTCAATCTTGTAGTAGCCGCATTATCGGCATATATAAATTTATCCATTTTTCACAAACCTCCCCATTTTCATTACTATCATATTATATCATACACCATTTTTTTTAATTTTACAACTGTTTAATTATAAAATATTATTAAATATTTAGAGTATTTTTTATTTATTTTGTACTAAAATATTACTTGATTGTCCGGATAAACTGTTATATAATAAAGAAAAATGCTTTTATGGAAGGGTTATTATGAAATTTTTTGATACAATTTGTTCTATTTCTACTCCAATCGGCACCGGAGGTATTGCTGTTATAAGAATAAGCGGTGAAGAGTCATTTGAAATATGCGAGAAAATATTTAAATCAGAGTTCAATAAAAAAGTAACAGAAATGCCGGGATACACGATTGCATTAGGTAATGTAGTTGACAATAAAGGACATATCATCGATCAGGTTCTTTTGTCTAAATTTATAAACCCCAATTCATTCACCGGGGAAAATGTTATAGAAATATCATGTCATGGTGGTATGGCAGTAGCAAAAATGATTCTTAAAGAGCTTATAAAATCAGGAGCTCGTATTGCCGAAAACGGTGAATTTACCAAAAGAGCTTTTTTAAACGGTAAAATTGATTTATCTCAGGCAGAAGCTATAATAGACATTATAAATGCATCAGATGAATACAATGTTTATTCCGGAGAAAATCAACTTCAGGGTAAACTGTCTCAAAAAATAGATTATATAAGACAAAAGCTTATTGATGCTACTGCTAATATAATTGCTGTAATCGACTATCCTGAAGAAGATATTGATGAATTGGCAACGCTTGATATTATAAATTTGTTAAAAGAAGCTCTAAGCAATATAGATGAACTTATTAAAACATATAATACGGGAAAAATCATAAAAGAAGGGGCAAAAATAGTTATAGCAGGAAAACCCAATGTAGGAAAATCCTCTCTTCTTAATGCACTTTTAAAAGATAATCGTGCAATTGTTACAGATATTGCGGGTACTACCCGTGATACACTGGAGGAAGTTATTAATATAGACGGACTTAAAGCCAGTATAACCGACACAGCAGGAATCCATCAAAGTGATGATATTGTAGAATCAATAGGAATAGAAAAAGCCTTAGAAAAAATCCACGACGCTGATCTTATACTGTTTATTATAGACACAAGTATCAAAATCACTGAGGAAGACATTGAGATTGCAGATACCATAAAAGATAAAAATGTATTTGTAATTTTAAATAAAACGGATATTTCGTGTGATTTTGATGTAACGCCTGTAAAGAATATCATAAAGAAAGCCCATTATATCTCAGTCAGTGCAAAAGAGCTTACCGGAATAAATGAGCTTACACAACAAATTAAAAATACAATCCTGAGTGGTGATATAAACATTAAAGAAGATGTTTATATCACAAACGAAAGACATTTTGAAAAGCTTGTCACTTCCCGTTCTTATATCAAAAAAGGAATATCAGATTTGGAAAACGGAATTTTTCCGGATATTGTGTCAATAGAAATTGAAAATGCCATTTCTTCTTTAGGTGAAATAACAGGTCTGACCGTCAGCGAAGAAATTATCAGTAACATCTTTTCAAGATTTTGCCTTGGAAAGTAGCTTTTTAAAGTTTTGTCCAAAAATCTTTAACTTATTTTCTTAGCAGATGTCAGCAAAAAGCACTCTGCCCTATGTTATACGATAGTCAAACAAAGGTGAATCTGTTCCAAAAAATATTTTATAAGAATTCCCTTTTTCAACTGTATATTATCATATATTTTATTTTAAATTATAAGTTAATTATAAAAAAATCATCATTATACTTCTTCGTATAATGATGATTTTTAATGTTATTTATAT
>JAZOVB010000220.1:0-19401 GCA_045658425.1 Clostridia bacterium
CCCGCTCAGGAAGAAGTTTCGAAGGTTACAAATCTTGAACATAAAAAGGGTACACTTGCAGATGCACTCGTTGGTGCAGATGTATTTATCGGTGTTTCTGCTCCGGGCAGTCTGACACCTGAAATGGTTAAAACAATGGCTAAAGACCCAATCGTATTTGCTATGGCTAATCCGACACCTGAAATTATGCCTGACCTTGCTAAGGAAGCTGGAGTTAAAATTATGGGTACAGGAAGAAGCGACTTCCCGAACCAGATTAATAATGTTCTTGCATTCCCCGGCATTTTCAGAGGTGCTTTTGATGCTAAGGCAACCGATATTAATGATGAAATGAAGATTGCTGCTGCAAAAGCTATCGCAGGTATAATCAAGGATGAAGAAATCACACCTGAATATGTTATTCCTGCCGCTTTTGATGAAAGAGTTGCTCCTGCAGTTGCCAAGGCTGTTGCCGAAGCTGCTGTAAGAACAGGCGTTTGCAGAAAATAATTATTTATTTGATTTATATGGCGGGAGGGTTTTATACCCTCCCGAAAAATATTAAGGGGAGGTAACATTATGCAAAAAATTTATGCCGAAAGCGAAGTGCCTAAGGGAACGTATGTATGTCTTGGCTGTGGAAAAGAGCAGGTGGTTACCGAAAAGGGAATTTTAAATCCCTGCCCCGAATGTGATTTTCCTGAATTCAAGGCTACAATAGTAATGGAGCTGTCACAGGATGATTTGAGAAAAAAGCTATATGAAAGTATCAAGCTTATGGCAATCGGTTGCTATCTTTTCGAGAAGAAAAGAATAGATGAATTTATAAATGTAATTGCCGTTAACTTAAATATACTTCTTTGTGATGGTGAGGGGGCTTTGCTTACCCGTATGAAGCCCGATGTAACCTTTAAGCGCGGAAAGTTTTCTTACGATGATAAAATAATCCATCCTGACGATTTATTTACCTTTGACGATAAGCTTACCCTTAACGAATTTTTAAATGAGACTGTTATAAAAAGAGAGGACAGCCGTCCCATAACCGTATCAAAAATGATACGCGCTGTTGCAAATAAATCAGGCGGACTGCATATAGATACTGAGATTTCTGAAGATTATTATCTTTCTGCATCTGTAAGTAAATATTATTTTATCGTAATGGCTAAGTATGTAATAAAACTTGCAGGTTATAATTATGACCATATAGTTTCTGAGTTTATTAATAATATCAAATAATTTTAAGAGGTTGAGGGTAAACATTCAACCTCTTAAATAGTTAATTGACAGCTGGGAGTATTTATGAAAGTAGAAATATCAAAACCCTTATTTTTTGGTGATGAGGAAAAATATATTAAAGATGCTTTAAATAAAAATCAGATTGCCTGTAAAGGCGATAATATAGATATGATGGAAAAATTCCTTACAGAATATGTGGGGAGAGAGTATGCACTCCTTCTTGCCAATGGTACGGCCGGGCTTCATCTTGCCTTAAAGGCTCTTGATGTATCCGAGGGGGATATTGTTTTTGCTTCTTCTTTAACATATTGCGGAACAATATATCCAATTATCTATGAAAGGGCAATTCCTGTTTTCATTGACTGTTTACCTGACGGGACAATGGACCCGATATGCCTGGAAAAAGCATTTTTAAAATATAAGGACAATCCGCCAAAATGTGTCATGGCGGTTGATACCTACGGTGCACCTTATGAATATGACGAAATATCGGCAATTTGTAAAAAATATAATACACCGCTTATTTCGGACAGTGCGGAATCCTTGGGCGGTGAATATAAGGGGAGAAAATGCGGCTCTTACGGAGATATTTCGGTTATTTCTTTCAGCTATTCAAAAATTGTAACTACCTCACTTGGAGGAGTTGTACTTACCGATAATAAAGAATATTACGAAAGAATGAAATATCTTGCCAATCAGGCAAAAGCTAAATCCTCAGTTTATATTCATAAAGAGGTTGGCTATAACTATCTTATGAGTAATCTTAATGCAGGGCTTGGTGTAAGTCAGCTTAACCATCTTGATTTTTTAATTAACCGTAAAAAAGAGATTTTCGATTTATATAAAAAAGGCTTTGCGGATTTAAAGGGCGTATCGGTTATTGCCGATAAGAAAGGCTCTGCCTACTGGCAAAACGGTATTGTGATTGAAAAAGGCGGTGCCGAAGCAGTTGTAGATAAGCTGATTGAATACGGAATTGAAGCTCGAAGAGGCTTTAATCCTATGCATACACAGGAAGCCTTTTCACAGTTTGACTATTTATGCGAAAACAATATTTCAGAGGATTTATTTGAGAAAACAGTTCTTTTACCCTCAGGGAACGGAACTGAAAATAAAGAAATTGAATTTGTTATAGATACAGTAAAATCCATCTTGACAGGGGAGGTTTAAGTAAATGAATACAATAGTTGATACCAGACGGGGAATATTTGTTACCACCATAAAAAATCATCTTTTAAGTGCAGTTTTGTGGTTTCTTTTAAGTCTGCTTGTATTCGGCTGGATACTTGAGGGCTGGGAATACGGTACAATCATTATCGGAATTGCGGCAACAATATTTTATATGTCGGGTATATATTCTTATAGCTATGAACAGCCAAAGCTTGATATGATAATTAAAAAAAGGTATGACTATTTAATGCCCCTTAAAATAGGCGGATGCTCAAGTCTTTTGATTTTCGGACTATCCGGCTTCCATTTTCTTTCAAGACTGTTCTTAAGTGAAATTCAGTCAGCTCAGATAGGCATTATAGTAAGATTTTTAAATTTTCCCTTTGTTTATTTCTTTCACGGACATGACGGCAACAGCTTTAACTTTATATGGGTAATTATAATAAGCATTATCCCCATTGCAGTTTCATATCTTAGCTATTATATGTCGGTTCACGGAATTTCACTTACCAAATTCCACGATAAAATCGTCTACGAGAAAAAGGATAATAAATAATTATGGAAAACTGGTTGCTTGTAGCACTTAATGCCAAATACTCCCATACCTCTTTATCAGTAAGGAGTATATCGGCTTATGCAAAAAAATACGGTTTTAATCTGTCATTTGCGGAATTTACCATAAATGACGGATATTTTTCTATACTTGAAAAAATAATGAGCAAATCCCCGGCGGTTATAGGATTTTCTGTTTATATCTGGAATGTGGAGCTTGTTAAAAGATTGGTTGCCGATATAAAAAGTATAAATTCCGAAATTAAAATATTTCTAGGTGGCCCCGAGGTAAGCTATAATAAAAATCTTTTTAAAGAAATCCCCCTGATTGATTTCGTCATAAGAGGGGAGGGGGAAATCCCCGTTCTTAAGCTTTTAAAAGGTGAAAAGGATATTCCGGGTGTGTGTTTTGGTGACGGCGACTATACATTTTCAGAAATTGAAGATATGGGAAATATTCCCTTTGTATATGAAAATGAGCTTGATAATTTAACTAACCGCGCAGTTTACTATGAAACCTCGAGAGGCTGTCCCTTTAAATGTGCCTTTTGTATTTCTTCTCTTACCGAGGGGGTAAGAACTCTGCCCCTTGCAAGAGTATTTGAGGAAATTGACCGTTTTACCCATGCAAAAATCAAAAGGGTAAAGTTAGTAGACCGAACCTTTAATTTTGATAAAAAAAGAGCAAAGGAAATTATAAGATATATCTTAAGTAAAAAAAGAGAAACCTGCTTCCATTTTGAAATAGGTGCAGATTTACTTGACGATGAATTAATTGATATTTTAAATTATGCTCCCTTTGATACAATCCAGTTAGAAGCGGGAATTCAGTCCACCAATCCCGATGCCTTAAGACTTTGCAACCGTGCAACCGATATGGAAAGGTTAAAAAGTAATCTTTTAAAGCTTAAGGACAGTAAAATAAGAATTCATCTTGATTTAATAGCAGGACTTCCCGGAGAAGATTTTAAAAGCTTTAAAAATTCCTTTAATGAAGCTTATGAAATGTCACCAAAGGTTTTGCAGGTTGGCTTTTTAAAGCTTCTTCACGGCTCCCTTTTAAGAGAGAAAAAGGAGAAATATAACTACCGTTTTTTAAGCGTTGCTCCTTACGAGATTTTATCAAATGATTTTATTTCCTTTGATGAGCTTATGAAAATTAAAAGAGTTGACAATTCGGTGGATGCCTACTTGAATTCGGGGATTTTTAAAAACTCTTTAAAATATATCTTTGAAAAATACAATATATCACCCTTTGACTTTTATCTTTCCATAGGTGAAAAAATGGGGGATGCAAAGCTGTCTTTAAAGGATAAATTCAAAATTCTTTATGATTTGTACGGCACTGATAAAGAGTTTTCAGAAACCTTAAAACTTGATTATGTAACAAAGGAAAGAGGACCCATTCCCGTATTTTTTACTAATTTTAAAACAAAGGAAAATATCACACTTGTAAATGATTTTTTGCGAAAAAAGGGAAGTGATATTTTAAATATAAGTGATAAATACAATAATTTTATCAAATATACTGACTTTGAAATTTTTAATTTTAACAATCAAAAAGCATTATACCTGTTTAACAGAATAACAGGTAATATAATTAAAATGAATGAAGGTGACTTAAGTGGAATTTAAATTTGTGGATTGTATGTGTTTTATTGGTAAAAAGCATATTCCCGTAGCGAAAATTGATTATTCAAAAGACGGAGTTAAAAAAATGCTCAGAAGCTTAAATGTGAAAAAAGCGTTTGTAAGTCATTTTGGAGCGTTATCTGCAGGTGAATTTTCCTGTAACAGAATTATAAAAGAAGAAATAGGCGATGATAATTTCTTTATTCCCTCATATACTTTTATGATTAATTATGCGGAAGAAAATCCTGTTTTAAATTTTGAGAAAATAATGGTTGAGGATAATGTTAAAATGGTTAATATGAATCCGTCTTTACATAGATTTTCTATGGATATGTATGAGATAAGCGACTATTTTGATGTTCTGGATAAATTGAAAACCGTTATAACCATACCTGCATCTTCGGTTACAACCAATCAGATTTCTGAAATTCTTAAGGTTTATAAAAATATAAATATTATTTTAACAAATACAGACTTTTCCGCAAATGTTAATTATAATAAACTTATTAAGGATTATGAAAATATTGCCATTGACACGGGCTTTACTCCAATAGACGGAATTGAAACAACGGTTAAAAAATTCGGTTCAGAGAGAATTGTATTTTCTTCCTATGCACCTGAAACTGCACCCGAAGGCTATGCGGGAAGAATTATTCTGTCTTCGCTTAGCCGTGAGGATAAAGATAATATTGCTTATAAAAATATTTTAAGAATGACAGGGGAGGAACTGATATGAATTTTAAAGAAATGTTGTTAAACGGTCAGCTTCCCGAAAATCTGGAGGTTATCGATGCTCACGGGCATCTTGGTGTATTTCCGGGAACAGTCGGAGTTGACGGCGGATATAAAAAGCTTGTTGAGGTTATGGATAAAAGAGGTATATTAAAAACTGCTGTTTCTTCAACAAATGCCATAAAAGGCGATTTTTATTTTGGAAATAACGAAATGCTTGATGCTGTAAAAAAATCTGACGGCAGAATTTTGGGATATGTAACAGTTAATCCCAATTATGAGGATGGAACGACAGATGAAGTTAAAAGATGTAAAAGAGACGGTGTTATAGGGATTAAAATCCATCCGGCTCATTCAAGAGTTAATATCAATGACGAACGCCTAAAATCATTGTTTGAATATACAAATGAAAGAGGCTCAATTGTGCTTGTTCATGTCTATTCTTTAAACGAAGTAAAGGAAATTGAAAAAACGATTATAAACTACCCTGATACTAAATTTATTATTGCACATTCAGGCACCGAATCAGGCTATGAATTAACTGCCGAGCTTATAAAAACACATAAAAATGCATATTGCGATATATGTATGGGCGCTCCGAGAGCAAATCTTCTTGAACATCTGGTAAAATACGGCGATGATAATAAAATACTGTTTGCTTCGGATACACCCCTTACCGACCCCGCAGTCTCTTTCGGAAGAATTATGCTTTCCGATATTCCCGATTTATCAAAAACAAAAATTCTTGGACTTAATTTTATTAAAATGCTTGAAAATTCCAGCTTATAAAAATAAAAAAAGAGGCAAATCAATTTGTCTCTTTTTTTATTTGTTCATACCGACTGTAAATCCCTGACGGGATTTTCGATATGCTTTGCATGGTACGGGGAATTTTAACATCCCCTAAAACAACTCTATGAAAAAGAACCGTCATAAAACAGGGAGATAGGAAAAATTTCACGGATTGGACGACAAAAAAGGCTCAGGCGTATGAGATACGTCGAGCCTTTTTTTCGTTCAAAATGCAAAGCCATTAATTCCATAAATTTGCTTGCAAATTTATACCTTAATACAATATATTTCTTAACAAAGTACCTGCTGTTCATTGTGTACATTTATAATAATAACTGTATTTGCTTTGCATGGTACGGGGAATTTTAACATCTCCCGTAACTATTCTATTACCACTACCGGCTTTATTACATCCTTAGGCTTCTCCTTCATAAGCATCAGAGCATCCTCAATTTTATCAAAGCCATGGAAAACATGAGTTACAAGCTTTTTAGTATCAAGCTTACCCGAGGCAATTAATTTTGCCATTTTTTCCATTTTCATTCTTCCTCCGGGGGTAAGACCGCCTGTTATGGTTTTATGACCCATACCAACACCCCATTCAACTCTCGGGATGTTTACGGTTTCTCCCTCTCCGAGATAGTTAACATTTGATACTATTCCGCCCGGCTTAACCACTCTTACCGCCTGGGAGAAGGTGTCATTATTTCCACCTGCTATAATAACCCTGTCAACTCCCTTACCGTCAGTAAGCTTCATTATGTTTTCCACAAGGTCTCCATCCTTATAGCTTAAAATTTTAGTTGCCCCATATTCCATTGCGGTTTTCTGGCAAAGCTCTCTTGAGCCTACGGCTATAATTTCCGAAGCACCTCTTAAATTAGCACCTGCAACTGCCATAAGTCCAACAGGGCCAATTCCCACAACAAGAACTGTATCGCCAAATTGTATTTTTGCAAGTTCAGCACCGTGAAATCCTGTTACCACCATATCCGGAAGCATAACCGCACTTATAGGGTCTACATTTTCCGGCAGGTGACATAGATTGGCGTCAGCCTCGTTAACATGGCAGTATTCGGCAAATACACCGTCTTTGTAGTTGGAAAACTTCCACCCTGAAAGCATTCCCATAGAGTGCATGGGAAAGCCCTCCTGTGAGGGAACTGTTCCCCAGTCAGGAGTAATTGCGGGAACAATAACCTTGTCGCCGGGTTTAAAATCTTTTACCAACTCGCCAACCTTGTAAACCTCGCCAACACATTCGTGTCCTAAAATCATATTCTTTCTTTCACCGATTGCACCTTTAAAGGCGGTGTGAATATCCGAGGTACATGGAGCTACACATATTGGCTTAATAAGAGCATCAACAGGGGAAATTTCCGGGATTTCCTTTTCAATCCAGCCTATTTTACCAATTTCAAGCATTGCAAAACCTTTCATTTTAAAAACACCCTTCCATACTTTTTTTATTAGTATGAACGGATGTTTTTCTCATTATACAAGATATTTTAAATAAAGTGCCGACAAAAGCTCTTTAGGTGCAACTATTGCAAGTATTATAAGGATAAGTGAGTTTTTCCTCTTTATAGATTCAAAATTTTCGTAAATTAGCTTAATAAGAGTTTTTTTATCAGCAGTTTTAATGATATCATTGGCATTTCTTATAAGAGACTGTAAGCTTCCTTTAAGATTAAGCTTTAAAAGATTTTCCTTAATGGAATAGAAACTGTCAGTTTCAACCGTCTTAAAGCTTTTTACAATAAGAATATTTGCTTTCTTTAAGCTGTATATTTCATAACAGGGGAGATTGCATAAGGACATTAAATACTCAAGTATATATATTAAATAATCACGGGTTGACGGTGTATCTGTTTTGCCTGTTTCAGTCTTATATACAAGCTCAAATGATTTTAAAAAAGCCGTTCTGTAAGCTTTCGGTAAGCTTTTTAAAAGCTTATTTATCATAGAGTTAAGATTTGATTTTTTAATAAATGCGGAAATATCCTTGTTTTTAAAGGTGTAGTAATAGCCGTCTGCTTCCTTGAATACCTTTAAGGTGTCAAGATAACCCAGCTTCATATTTATTTTCGCTCTTTTCGGGTCAAAGGCAAGAACCTCGCCTAAATCCCTTGAGGGTGATATGCGGATTATATTAATATCTTTATTTCTTGCTTTTTTTATAAGACCAATTGCCTTTAAATCAACGGCAATTATATTATCAGCCCCTTTTTCTATTGCCATATTTATAGGAAGATTATCCGAAAAACCTCCGTCAATATATAGACTTCCCAGTATTTCAAAAGGACGCATAGCAGGAAAAAAAGCGGAGCTTCCCAATATATAGTCAACAAGATGCCCATTTTCAATATCTTCTTTAAATTTGTATACAGGCACCATTTCGGGATATTTAACTGTTACCAGTCCATAATCAATAGGTGATTTTTTAAAATCATCTTCATTAATATATTTTTCCAAAAGTTTTTTTAAATTGCCATAGCTGTAACCGCCTTTTTCGATAATTCTTTTTATATCTACCTTTTCATCCTCTTCGCTTAAGTCGAGAACATTTTTAACGGTAAGAGTTTTCCACAGTTTTCTTGCGGTAGATATATTTCCCAATACCGCTATGGCACCGTTAATACTTCCCACCGAAGCCCCGGTTACAATATCATATTTTATTTTTAAATTCTTAAGGGCCTCTAAAACTCCTACCTGATAAGAGCCTTTGGCACCGCCTCCGCCTAAAACCAAAGCGGTTTTACTCATTTTACTTTCACTCCCGAAGTCTTGAATCCTTTAATTATTTCTTCATTTTTATGAATTCTTAATTTTTTATTACTGTTTTTTAACTTAAGAATATAAAAGCTTTTTTCAAATCGCCCCGTTATATATGTTTTTACCTTTTCATTGCTTTCGGTTATATATTCAATATCTTCATAATCTGCTTTTAAAAGATTTGTTTCCTTGTAACCTGTTTTGCGGTCGATTATAAGCATTTCCTCACCAAAGGTATAGGTATGAACGCTTTGAGTATAGCTTAAAATATAATGGCAGATAAAAAGTGCAAATATAAATGGGGCAAAAGCACTTAAAAGGGGAATATTAAAAAGCTTGATACTGTATGTAAATACAAGAAGTATCAGAATTCCCCAAACTAAATCCTTAGTTCTTTCCTTTTTATTTTTCTTAATTATAATTTCCATAAACCTATCTCCTATATAACATATACTAAAAACACAAGAAAAATACCAAGTACTGTTGCAGCCGATATGGTAATAGCATTATTAAAATACTGCCCCTTGATAGTTCTTAAATAAAGAGACCTCATTCTTATCATTCCATTATGTGCAGGTGTTATAATATCAATGGTTGACATTATAATAAGTATTGACTGCAGAATAAAGAAATAAAGGTTTGAAAATTTAAAACCGAATAAGGTTATGTATCTTAGTGAAATTCCGAAAAGGGTTATTCCTGATAAAATTCCCGTAAAGAATAAATACCGTATTCCTGAAAAAGTGTAGTTGTGAGAGCTTTTAAAAAGCAGAACAACCGAAATAAACAGTGCAATCAGAACTATTCCGGCAATGATATAGAGAGTAAACAAAAGCTTATTTTCAAAAAGTGAGTACACAAAAGGGATGAATACCAAAAGTGTATTCACCACGCCGAAATTTGCGCCTGTTATTGCTTTTTTGAATATACTGTTTTCGTTAAAATCTCTCATTTTAATTTACATCCTTTATAATATACTGTATACCAAAGGTAGGGTAATAATTGAAAGTACCGAGGTAATTAAAACATAACTTGCACTTTCTTCGGGATAGGAATTGAAGTTTTCTGCAAAGATAACAAGATTAACCGCAACGGGATTTGCAAGTATAATTGCAGGGACATATACGAAATATCCGGTAAAACCCAATGCCCATAAGGTAAATGTTACAGTTATCGGAATTATAAGAAGTCTGAACATGCTTGTTATATAAATTTTAAAGTTTTTAAAATCAACTTTCCCCGCCTTTGCAATAACAAGACCGGTAAGCAAAGTGCCAAGCGGAGTTGTGGTTGCACTGAGCTGAGAAATGGAGGTTGTTAAAAACTTCGGAAATTCAATAGGTATAAACAGCAGAACAAAACCTAAGATAAGCGCTAAAAACGGAGTGCTCTTTAAATCTTTTAAGGTAAGTCGGGGCGGTATATTGTCCTGGGATGCACGTTTAAGTAAAATCGTTCCTAAAAAAAGAACTGCTGTGAACATTGCAAAGTTATACATTGATGCGTAAAATACCGATTGCTTTCCGTAAAGCATTTCTAAAATAGGATATGCGGTAAAAGTAAAATTAGAAACAACAAAGGAGAAAATTATGATATTTCTTTTCTTCTTATTTTTTTCTGTAACCAAGGAAACTAAAATCCCAAGTCCCATTGTAATCAGTATGATTATAAGTGCCATAAAAGGAAGAGTCGCACATTCTTTTAATTCATCAAGAGAAATTTTCTGCATCATTGAATCGAGTATGGAGCAGGGGAGGGAAACATTATATAAAAGAACCGAAAGTCCCTTTATAAAGGCTTTGTCCACCATTTTTGAGTAGTATAATAAAAATCCTATTGCCATGGGGATAAAAAGCCCCATAAGAAGTTGAAGAGTATCAAAGAAATTCAAAAGTATCAGTCCTTTATCTGTTTTTTATAAGTGTAATAATATATTTTGAGAATTTAACTCCTGCCGCTATAATGACTAAAAGCGCGGCGAAGGCAAAAATAATGGTAAAGAGTGTTATCATAAACACATTATAGCTCATAAGTGCACCTGTCAGAACAGTCATTGCTTTTTTACCCAAAATAAGAGCAACAGTTCCTGCTAAAAATGTTATTGCAAGGTAAAGAGGCATTGCTGTAAGGGAGTTTTTAATATCCGCAGGGCTTAAGGATATATGTAAGGATACCGAAGCCATAAGGATAAGAGCTAAAAGTTGACCGAAAAGAGTCCAGAGGTTTTCACTGAGGCCGGTGAAAATTCCCTCTATAAGCTCTTGTCCGAATTTAATGGTGGCATCTATTGAAAGGGGATTTTTAGATATAACCATAAGCTTTTCGATATAGAATTCCCAAGTCTCGGGAAAGGCAATAAAAAGGGCAAGGCAAAGTACTGAAAGACCACTGAAAATAGGGCCTATACCTATAAACAGATTACCGAAACGCTGAAATAAGTTCTTAGGGTTATAGCTATGCTTTACATAACCTAAGGTTCCGTCACTTGAATGAGGCTGCCAAAGCACCATTTTTGTTATTTTGTGACCGAATAAAAGACACATTCCCGCATGTCCCAACTCGTGAATGGGAGTTCCGATTACAGCCGACCATAAGGTCAGCTTGTATCCGTTCCCCAGTAATTTGATAAATAGCAGACTGCATGCCCATACCGAAAGACCGCATAGAAAAATCGCGGCAAGAGGGTAGAGCATCACCTTTGCATAGTAAAAAACATATTCCATAAATTTAAACCCCTATTTTTCCATTTTACTATATTATATATAATAAAATACTGTTTGTCAATTTAAGGTTTATGTTGAAAGTTTAATTTTTTTGGTGTATAATGTAAATAAAAAATAAAGGATGAATAAAAAATGCGAATGAGAAGAAAAAAGCACAGAGAGGAAAGATATGAAAACTGTATCGACCTTGCTGTTAAAAGCTTTGATGAAATAGAAAATCTAAAGGAAATATTCGGTAATGATAACCCTGTGCATATCGAAATCGGCTGCGGAAAAGGCCGTTTTATGCTTAATCTTGCCGAAAGAAATTCTGATATCAATTACATAGCAATTGAAAAGTGTACCGATGTTATCATAATGGCTATGGAAAAGATTAAGGAAGCAGGTCTTACAAATGTAAGATTTTATGCAGGGGATGTTGATATTTTAAAAGAAAAGAATTTTGACGGTCAGGTAGAAAGAATTTATGTTAATTTCTGCGATCCATGGAAGAAAAGCGGTCAGGCAAAAAGAAGACTTACTCACGGCAATTACCTTGCTTTATATGAAAAGCTTTTAAAGAAAAACGGAGAGCTTTATTTTAAAACGGATAACCGTAAACTTTTTGAGTTTTCCCTAAATTCCTTTGCGGCATTTCCTCTTAAAATGCAGAATATTACTTTAGATTTACATAATTCGGGATATGAGGGGAATATAATGACGGAATATGAAGAAAATTTTTCATCCCAGGGTTTTCCGATTTACCGTTGTGAATGTATTTTTAATATTGACTAATCTTTAAGAAAATTATATAATAACAGAGAAATATGATAAGAAAAGAGTGTGGGAAAATTGTTTGAAATTGTAAAATGTCCTAAATGCGGTATTGAAATTAACTATATGGCATCGGAAAATAAAAAAGAGGTTGAACTTTTATGTCCTTGCGGCAACAGATTTACATATAAAAAAAGTGTATCCCTTATAGATAAAATTAAGGGGTTATTCAGTAAATAATAAGAATTTGAAAGAATGCATCAGCATTCTTTTTTAGCAGGAGGGAAACGAGTGAACGACATTTCTAAAGTTGATAAGAATTTTATTGTAAAAACCAAAATAGAAAAGGATGATATCGAGTTTATAAGCGCAGATAGTGAGTGCTTTGAAATTTTCGGCATATTTAAAGAGGATGGAAAATATAGAAGACTTCCGGAAGCCGTTGCAAAAACCGTAAGCCCCGGAGTTCACAGTCTTCACGCTCATACAGCAGGGGGAAGAATCCGTTTTGTGACTGACAGCCCTTATGTGGCAATCAACGTAAAAATGGGTGCTGTGGGGAAAATGCCTCATTTTGCCCTGACCGGTTCCGCTGGCTTTGATTTGTATATTGATAATAAATTCCGTCAGAGCTTTGTACCTCCGTTCGATGTAACAGATGAGTATGAAAGCATTGCGGAATTTCCCGACTCTGAGCTAAGGGAAATAACCATAAATTTTCCTCTTTATTCGGAAGTTAAGGAGCTTTATATCGGTCTTAAATCAGGCTCGACTATAAAAAAAGCAGCACCATATAAAAATGATAAGCCTGTGGTTTATTACGGCTCTTCAATTACTCAGGGCGGATGTGCTTCAAGACCGGGAACCAGCTATCAGGCATTTGTTTCAAGAAAATTAAATCTTGATTATGTAAATTTAGGCTTTTCGGGAAGCGCTAAAGCAGAGGATGAAATGATTAATTATATAAAAAATCTTGATATGTCTGTCTTTGTTTATGATTATGACCATAACGCCCCCGATGCTTCCTATCTTAAGGCTACTCATGAAAAAATGTTCAAAGCCATAAGAGAGGCTCTGCCCGAGCTTCCCGTAATTATGATGGTAAGACCGAGCTTCAGTATTGATTGTGAACGGGATGAGCGTTACGGCGTTATAAAGACTACCTATGAAAATGCTCTGAAAAAAGGCGATAATAATGTGTATTTTATCGATAATAAGGAGCTTACAAAGCTCTGTCTTGATGAAGGAACGGTGGATAACTGTCATCCTACCGACTTAGGCTTTTATTCAATGGCTGAAGCTGTATATGAGGTTATGAGGGATATAATATAAAAAGCAAAAAACTGTTTCGTGTTTTATGTATACAGCGTGAACTGATGAAAAGAAAGGAAAAAAGCTTAATACAATAAGTAGATATGAAAGCTGTGGAAATAAATTATGGCAGTAATGATAATTGCTTTTATTCTTGCGGTTATAACATCTTTTATAATACCGCCCGATAAATGCTATATTACATATTTTGATTTTAAAACTCTTGCCTGTCTGTTTTCAGTACTGGCTGTTGTTTGTGCCTTAAGAGGTATTAAATTTTTCTATATACTTGCAAGAAAAACTATAAGAACCTTTAAAAATCTTAAAATCTGTATTCTTGCACTTATTTATATAACCTTTATAGGCTCAATGCTTATTGCAAATGATATGGCACTTTTAACCTTTTTGCCTCTCGGCTTTTATGTGCTTAAGGCAACTGGGAACGAAAGGTATATGGCATTTACCTTTATAATGCAGAATATTGCCGCAAATTTAGGGGGAATGTTAACTCCTTTCGGCAATCCGCAGAATTTGTATCTTTATACCAAATTCAATATTCCCACCCTTGAATTTATGGGAATAATGGCACCCCCTTTTGTAATATCGGTTATTCTTCTTACTCTTTGCTGTTTGTTGTTTGTAAAGAATGAACCGTTAGAGCTAAAGGGAAAGGATGTTTCTCTTAATAAAAAGAGAGCGATAATTTATATTATATTGTTTTTAATATCTGTTATAATGGTATTCAGGATAATGCCTTACTATATAGGGCTTGTTATTATAGTTCTTGCCCTTCTTGTTCTTGACCGTGAGGCTTTTAAAGCGGTAGACTATCCCTTGCTTTTAACCTTTGTATTTTTCTTTGTATTTGCAGGGAATATGGCAAGAATTGAACCGGTAAGAGAGTTTTTCTCTTCTTTACTTGCAAGGAATACGCTTATATACAGTATAGTTTCCTGTCAGTTTATAAGTAATGTTCCATCGGCAATCTTACTTTCACAGTTTACCGAAAATTTTAAGGATTTGCTTTTAGGAGTTAATATCGGCGGTGCAGGAACGCTTATTGCTTCCCTGGCAAGTCTTATAACCTTCAGGGAATATACTGCTCACAATCCGGGAAAGGCACTAAGCTATATCGCTTTGTTTTCTGCCTTTAATTTCGGATTTGTAATTATACTTACTCTGTTTATGCAATATGTTTTTTAAGGGAGATTAAAAAATGAATAAAGAATTTAATGAAAAATGGGAAAATTACTGGTATCACTATAAATGGCACACATTACTGGGGATATTTATTGCTTTTTGTCTGATTTTTACGGTAGCAGATTTTGTAACGAGAAATTCAAACGATTTTAAAATGACCTATATAGGGGATTATATGGATTATGAGGGACTGTCTGCTGCAATGACCGAACATTACGGCGAAGTAATCGGTGATATAAATAATGACGGAAAAATCAAGATTGCCATAAATAATATCTATACCTCGGAAAACATTGCCCATGATTCCGACCTCAATATGTGGCAGAGGGTAGACCTTGATATTGTTAATGGACAAAGCTACATTTATATTGTTGACGAGCATCTTTTGGAAGCGTTTATCGCAAGGGGTGCAAACGGTGTTATTAAAACAAAGAGCGGATATGAGCCTTATATTGAAATAACCGACAATGAGTTTTTTAAACCATATCTTGCCAGGGATAAAAAGGTTTATCTTCTGGTAAGACAGAAATTTCAGGGGAAAATTGATAAGGATATAGAAAAGATTGAAAATGCCAGTCTTTTGTTTATAGAAAAAATTTTGGAAAAATAACCTAAAAGACTTGAAATATGGAAAAAAGTATGATATAATCAATTACGATTTAAGATAAGGACTATGAAAGAGTGGGTTGCGACCCACTCTTTCAAGTTTTAATAGGAGGATTTTATGTCTTTGAAAATTACAGATGAAGTTTCAAAAATCCTTACTCCATACCTTTCGGAAAAAGGACTTCGTATATACGATGTTGTTTTTATAAAGGAAGGTCAGGATAAGGTGCTAAGAGCATTTATTGACCGTAAGGACGGGCTTGTTTCCATTGACGAATGTGAAGAAGTAAGCCGTTTTCTTTCAGCTGAGCTTGACCGTGTGGATATTATCACCGAAGCTTATGTTTTGGAGATTTCCTCACCGGGAATTGAAAGAGTGATAAAGTATGACTGGCATTTTAATGAGGCGATTGGAAAAAAGGTTCAGGTTAAGCTGTTTAAAAAAGTTATGGATACCAAGTTGATTGTAGGAACACTTATATCGGGAAGTGAAAAAGGGGATATAACTCTTTTATACGGCGACCAAGAGGTGTTGATTGAAAAAGCTAATGTTATTGATGTTAAAATATATTTTGAATTTGGAGGGAATTAAAAAATGAACAAGGAATTTTTAAAAGCTTTGGATGCTGTATCGGCAGAAAAGGGAATTGATAAAGAACTTCTTATCGATGCTATCGAAACAGCACTTTTATCGGCTTACAAAAAGGAATTTACTCATACCGGAGAATTAAGAGGTATAGTAAACAGAAAGAACGGAGAAATGGGGGTATATGCCCTTAAAACCGTAGTTGAAAAGGTTGAAGACCCGATGGTTGAAATATCTTTTGAAGAGGCAAGTACAATTAATAAGCATTACCAGATAGGTGATGAAATTGAAATAAATGTTATGCCTAAAACCTTCGGAAGAATTGCGGCTCAGACTGCAAAACAGGTTATTGTGCAGAGAATAAGAGAAGCAGAAAGAGCAATTGCCTGCAGCGAATTCAGCGAAAAGAAAGGCGAAATCGTTCTTGGTATGGTTCAGAGAATTGACCAGGGCAATAACAATAACATTATGATTGAAATCGGTACACAGGAGGCTATATTATCAGTAAGAGAACAGGCCCCCGGCGAAGTGTTCCGTCCCGGCGAAAAAATTTATATCTATGTTATGGAAGTTAAAGACGATGCAAGAGGACTTCAGATTGTTTTATCAAGAAGCCATCCGGGACTTATCAAAAGACTGTTTGAAAAGGAAGTTCCCGAAATTGCTGACGGAACTGTTGAAATCAAAGGCATTTCCAGAGAAGCCGGTTCAAGAACAAAAATTGCAGTTTATTCAAATAATAAGGATGTTGACCCTGTGGGTGCGTGTGTAGGACCTAAGGGAATGAGAGTTGCAAACATCTTAAATGAAATCCGCGGCGAAAAAATTGATATCATTGTATACAACGAAGACCCTAAGGAATATATTACACAGGCTCTTTCTCCTGCAAAGGTTTTAGAGGTTAATGTATCCGAAGAGGAAAAGAGCTGTCAGGTAAAGGTTCCCGAAAGCCAGTTATCTCTTGCAATCGGTAAGGAGGGGCAGAATGTAAGACTTGCCGCTAAGCTTACCGGCTGGAAGATAGATATAAAAAGTGTTAAGGACGAATAAGAGGTAACGCTATGAGTAAAACCGTACCTCAGAGAAGATGCATCGGCTGTCGTGAAAGCTTTGATAAAAATGAGCTTGTAAGAATAGTTAAAAGTCCAGAGGGAACAATATCACTTGACCTTACGGGAAAGAAAAACGGCAGAGGCGCATATATCTGTAAAAAAGAGGAATGTCTTGAGGCAGCGTTTAAGAAAAAACAGCTTGACTATGCTTTTAAAGAAAAGGTTGAAGCCTCGACTTATGAAAAAATAAGAGAAGAGTTTATTAAAAATGTTAAATGATAAAAAGATAAGACTTATCGGTCTTGCAAACCGTGCAGGTAAGGTAAGAGCGGGTACATTTGTTACTGAAAAGCTTGTAAGAGAGGGAAATGCCCCTTTTGTTATACTTGCAGAGGACGGGTCGGAAAAACAGACCGAAAAACTAAAAAGACTTATTGAAGCCAATAACGTTGATTATATTGTATACGGTACCAAGGAGGCGCTTGGCGGAATTTTAGGAAAAAGCGAAACTGCCTGTCTTGTTATTACCGATTCGAATTTTATTAACGGAATAAAGAATTAAACGGAGGTGCTTTCAGAATATGGAAACAATTAAAGTTAACGAGCTTGCTGCCGCTCTTTCAATGGACAGTAAAGAGCTTGCAGGCGTATTAAAAGAGCTTGGCTTTGCAGGTAAAAGCACAAAAAGTAAATTAGAAGAACAGGAATTGGATATATTCTTTCAGGAAATAACTAAAAAGAGTGCTGTTAAATCAATAGAAGACCTTATCAGCGAGGATGCTCTTAAAAAGGAAGTTAAAAAAGAGCCTGTAAAGAAGGCGGAAAAGGAAACTAAAAAAGAGGAAAAGCCAGAGGCTAAAGAAGAAAAAGCCGAAGCTAAAAAACCCGAGGCTCCTGAGAAAACAGATATTAAAAAGGAAGAGGCTCCAAAGAAGCAGGAAGCGAAAAAAGAAGAAAAACCTGCTCCCAAAAAGGAAGTAAAGCCTGAAATAAAGAAGCCTGAAGCTCCAAAGAAACCACAGGAACCGCCATTTAAGAAGAAAAAGGAAAAGGAAGTTTTTGAATATAACGAGGAAGAGGTTAAAAAAGCTATTGAAAAGCCTATCGAGAAAAAGGTTCGTTATGTAGATACAAGAACCTCTACCGTTGAAGAAAAAACTATTGATGATGAAAGAATTCAGTCTATCTTAAAGACCGATGATATTTACGGAACCCACGATAAGAAGCAGAAGCTTAAAAAGGGCGGTCAGCAACATAGTAACAAAAAATTTGAGAAGTTTGATAATAAAGCTAAAAAACAGGCTCCTATCAAGCCTGAAATTCTTCATGTTAAAATTCCCGATGAAATCTCTGTTGGCGATTTCGCACACAAAATAAAGAAAACAGCTGCAGATGTTATCAAAAAGCTTATGGGACTTGGTGTTATGGCAAGTGTTAACCAGGTAATTGATTTTGATACTGCTGCACTTATCTGTGAAGAATTCGGCGTAAAATATGAAAAGGAAATTATCATTTCTCTTGAAGAACAGGTTATTACCGAGGTTGAGGATAAGGCAGAGGATTTATTACCGCGTTCACCCGTTGTTGTTGTTATGGGGCACGTTGACCATGGTAAAACCTCTCTTTTAGATGCTATCAGAAATTCTGATGTAACCTCTACCGAAGCGGGTGGTATTACCCAGCATATCGGTGCTTACAGAGTAAATGTAAACGGAAATGAAATAACCTTCTTGGATACTCCGGGACATGAAGCTTTTACCGCAATGAGAGCAAGAGGTGCTCAGGTTACCGATATTGCAATCCTTGTTGTAGCGGCTGATGATGGTATTATGCCTCAGACAATAGAAGCTATAAACCATGCGAAAGCAGCAGATGTAAGTATAATTGTTGCTATTAATAAAATTGATAAAGAGGGTGCAAATCCCGATAGAATCAAGCAACAGCTTATGGAACACGACCTTGTTCCCGAAGAATGGGGCGGCGATGTTATCTGTGTTCCTGTTTCCGCTAAGCAAAAGCTTAATATTGACGAACTTTTGGAAAATGTACTTCTTATTGCAGAGGTTAAGGAATTAAAGGCTAATCCGAACCGTGTTGCAGAGGGTACTGTTATCGAAGCAAAACTTGATAAGGGAAGAGGTCCTGTTGCAACCGTTCTTGTACAAAAGGGTACTCTTCATACAGGGGACTACTTAATTGCAGGTTCTGTATTCGGTAAAGTAAGGGTTATGATTAATGATAAAGGGCAGAAGATTAAGGAAGCAGGTCCTTCTTATCCTGTTGAAATCGTTGGTCTTAATGA
>JAZOVB010000221.1:0-31855 GCA_045658425.1 Clostridia bacterium
TTTTCTTTTCTTAGGTCAACAACAAATAAAGCTGCAGGAAGCTTCTTCATGTGTTTGATACCGCCTAAGAACTTTTCTAATTTTTCTCTTTCACCCTTAAGCTTGATAACTTCTTTCTTTGGTAAAAGATCAAATGTTCCGTCTTCTTCCATCTTTTCTAACTGGAATAATCTGTCAATTCTTTTTCTAATAGTTTTGAAGTTGGTAAGCATACCGCCTAACCATCTTGCATTAACATAGTACATACCAACTCTTTCAGCTTCTTCTCTGATAGCATCGGTAGCCTGTTTCTTTGTACCTACGAATAAAACTTCGCCGCCTTCAGCAGCAATGTCTCTTACGAAATCGTATGCTTCTACGATTTTCTTAACTGTTTTCTGAAGATCGATAATGTAGATACCGTTTCTTTCTGTGAAGATGTATTCAGCCATTTTAGGGTTCCATCTTCTTG
This sequence comes from Clostridia bacterium, assembly GCA_045658425.1. Taxonomy (GTDB): domain Bacteria; phylum Bacillota; class Clostridia; order UMGS1840; family HGM11507; genus SIG450. Next base: position 452 of record JAZOVB010000221.1, read on the forward strand.
TCTGATGTCCAAAATGAACACCTGCTTCTAAAAGTTGTTTCATTGAGATTACGCTCATGTTTTTTTCCTCCATTTTTGGTTTTTATTTTTTTCCTCCGGCTTGATCATCTAATGTAAGAACCCGTTGGGCACCTCTTAAATTATCCTAAGCCGTGCGCATTAGCCATATTATTATACCAAAGACTTATGTAAAAATCAAGTGTTTTTTTTATTTTTTTGCAAAATTTAAATCGGGATAAAGAAATCTTTATCCCGATAGACATTTAACCCGCCGGCCAACCAAGTTCTCTTCCGCCGATTAAGTGATAGTGAATATGAAAAACTGTCTGCCCTGCCATTTTATTACAATTTGTGATAACTCTGTATCCATCTTCAGCAATTCCTTTTTCCCCTGCTATTTTTTTAGCCGCAAGATAGATTTTACCAATAAGAGCACAGTCCTCCTCTTCTATGTCGTTTACTGTACTTATATGTTTTTTAGGAACTATAAGGACATGTACAGGTGCAGTTGGACTTATATCATTAAATGCATATACATATTCGTCTTCATATACTTTTTCTGATGGTATTTCACCGTTGATTATTTTACAAAACAAACAATCCATAATTTTATCCTTTCACCTGTTCGGTAATTACATCGTAAGCAAGATTTAATGCGCCCTCAATTTTATCAGCTTCTTTACCGCCGCCCTGAGCCATATCAGGTTTACCGCCACCGGAACCTCCGGCAAAAGAGGTTACATCCTTTATAATTTTTCCGCAATGAACCCCCATATCAAGAGCTGCCTTGGTTGCACTTGCAAGGAACATAATTTTACCGTCTTCAACGCCGCATAACACTGCAACAGCCGACTCTGAAGCAAGTTTTTCTTTTATAGCATCACTCATAGAACGAAGTCCGCTTACACTTAAATTATCAAAGGAAGCAGTTATAATCTTAACTCCGTTTACAACTTTTGCATTATCAATAATATCGGTTACAGCACCTTTTGAAAGCTTCTGGCGAAGTGTTTCAATTACCTGTTTATTTTCTTTGTTTTCACCTATAAGCTGAAGCGCCTTTTCCGGCAAATCGGATGTGTTATTGATTTTAAATACTTTCGCAGTGTCATTAAGCAGTTTAAGATTATCATTAAAAAATTTCAAGAAGTTAGCGCCTGTTGCTGCTTCAATTCTTCTTACACCCGCTGCAACACCGCTTTCGGAAATAATCTTAAAGAAACCAACCTGAGCTGTATTGGTAAGATGGGTACCTCCGCAAAATTCTTTTGAGAAATCTCCCATAGAAACAACCCTTACTGTTTCTCCATACTTTTCACCAAATAGAGCCATCGCTCCTGAGTTTTTAGCATCTTCGATATTCATAACCTTACATTCAATATCAAGGCTATCCAGAATTGCTTTATTAACGATTTCTTCAACTTTGGCAATCTCATCAGTTGTCATTGCTTCAAAATGAGAAAAGTCAAATCTTAATCTGTCCGGAGCTACAAACGAACCCGCCTGATTTACATGGTCTCCAAGAACTGTTTTCAATGCCTTTTGCAATAAATGAGTTGCAGAATGGTTTCTTGCAGTTGACATTCTCAAAGTTTTATCAACACTCAAAGTAACAATATCGCCTACTGACAAAATTCCCTCTGTTGCTTTTGCAAAGTGACCAATTTTGCCCTCTGAATATTTAATTGTATCTACAATTTCAACTTTTGCTTTCGAGGATTCAAATATACCTTTATCCCCTGCCTGACCGCCGCTTTCACCATAGAAAACGGTTTTGTCGGTAATAACAACAGCTTCATCACCCGCAACAAGCTCATCAATTTTTTCGCCATCTTTTAATATCGCAATAATTTTAGCTTCGCAGGAAAGCTTATCATACCCGATAAATTCGCAGTTATCAAGTTCTTTAAGCATCTTTGCAATATCACTTTCCCATCCAAGAGTTGAAGTATCCCCTCTTGCATTCTGGGATTGTTCTCTTTGCTTTTTCATTTCTTTTTTATAGGTATCTTCATCCACCTCAAAAGAATTTTCATTCATAATTTCTTTTGTCAGATCAAGTGGGAAGCCGTATGTATCGTGAAGCTTGAACGCAGTTTCTCCATCCAGTATAGTTTTACCGTTTTTCTTCATATCATCAATAATATCATTAAGAAGAAGCATACCCGAGTCAATTGTCTTATAGAATTTCTTTTCCTCAACACTGATTATCTTCTTAATATATTCCTGATTGTCATAAAGTTCGCTATATGCATCTTTGGATTGAGAAATAACAACATCAGCAAGTTCTGTTAAGAACATATCTTTAATACCTAAAAGTTTACCATGACGAGCAGCACGTCTTAAAAGTCTTCTTAAAACATAACCTCTGCCCTCATTTGACGGAATAACCCCATCACTTATCATAAATGTTGTACTTCTTATATGGTCAGTAATAACACGGATTGAAATATCATCCTTGGGATTTTCACCATAAGTTTTACCACTGATTTTACAAACTGTATCAAGAATACTTCTTATAGTATCTACTTCAAACAGATTGTTTACTCCCTGCATAATAACAGCAAGTCTTTCTAATCCCATACCTGTATCAATATTAGGTTTAGCAAGTCTGTTATAATTTCCGTTTTCATCTTTATCAAACTGTGTAAATACCAGATTCCAGAATTCAACAAAACGGTCACAGTCACAACCAATTTTACAATCTGGTTTACCACATCCGCACTCTTCGCCTCTGTCAAAATAAATCTCCGAACAAGGTCCGCATGGTCCCTGCCCTATTTCCCAGAAATTATCCTCTTTACCCATTCTCACAATTCGTTCAGGTGCAACACCTACTTTTTTAGTCCAGATATCAAAGGCTTCGTCATCATCAAGATATATAGTTACCCATAATTTATCAATAGGCATTTTCATAACCTTTGTTATAAATTCCCATGCCCATTGAGTTGCTTCTTCTTTAAAATAGTCTCCGAAAGAGAAATTACCGAGCATTTCAAAAAATGTACCGTGTCTTGCTGTTTTACCAACATTTTCAATATCCGGTGTTCGGATACATTTCTGACAGGTAGTAACTCTCGTTCTTGGAGGAACCTCTTCTCCGGTAAAGAATTTTTTCAAAGGTGCCATACCTGCGTTAATTAAAAGCAAGGATGGGTCATTATTGGGAACTAAAGAAAAGCTCTTCATCTTCAAGTGACCTTTACTTTCAAAAAACTTCAGATATTCCTCTCTGATTTGATTTAAACCTAATTTTTCCATTTGTAAAATCCTTTCTATTGTGTTAAACCGTATTTTTCTTTAAATTCCTGTTTTCTTAACAAGGATGTATATACCATAGTCATAACAAGCATTATGACAATAAAATCAAATGTGATGTTAAAAGGAGCCATTGTTCTTGCTATATCCACAAGACCTCCGGTCATCATTGGTAAATTATAAAGAATTACATTCATTATACTTACCGCTATTCCCATTACAACATATCCTGAATTCAATTTCTTTTTATATAATATGAGAAATGCAATCAGTAATGCAGGGATAAGCCAGAAAAACCATACTTCTTTCGGAAATAATTTTGCCTTTATTGTATTATAAAGTCTGAACCCTTTTGCAACTGCATAGGCATCTTTTCCGCTTTCAGATGTAAAATTCCCAACATACTTAGGATATGTTTCAAGAGCATTCCAGCCTACATATTTAAACTGTTTTAAATAATTTTTCGGATTTGTTATATAGTATTTAAAAACATTTCCCACTGATATTTTATCAGTAACATCATTTTTAAATTCCGGACTGTTTATATCATACTGAAGTTTATCGTAATGATTCTTTCCAGCCATATTTACATATTTTGAATCAATATCAAAGCTCTCAAGAACTTTTTCTGATTCAGTATTTTCATATAATATACCATAAAACATACTATGAAACTTATCCGTATCAGTGGTATCGTTATACCCGCCACCAACAAAGGTTAAAACAAGCATAGCACAAAGCGACAAAACGGTTATTATTCTGTATAATACAGTTTTTCTTTTAACAATAAGATAAATTATCATTGCACCATAAGGTATGGACAATAACATATAATTCGCTTTAAGACCACATATTATCCACGCCGTAAATATAAATAACACTGTGGTCGGAAACTGAGGTTTTTGCGAATTTATAAGTTTAGCGTATAGAGCCACGGATAAAATAAACAACACATAAAAAAGCCCTTCATAGTACAATGTATTAAGATATAAAAGATATGATAAGTCAAAGGCTATAAACACGGTCAATACAGCAAATAGCGTATCGGCAATTCGATTTTTAAAATTTATATATTTATTAAGGTAAAAAACACTTATCAAAAGTATAATAGAATATATAAATGAAAGTATTCTTATATCGAAGTATTGTGAAAACAAAGAAATCACATATATCAGAGGTCTTAACAGTGCATATCCTGTATCAGCAACATAAGATGAATTACCAGTAATTCTATATCCCGTATAAAAGAAACCGTCATTTACCCCTTCTAATCCGAGAGCGCTTTCCAAAGATGTATTATTTCCACCATGGTTAAGTCCAATAGCAATCGGAGAAAGGCAGTATATAAATATAAGTACGAGGCAAAACGCCATACATGAATAAGTTATAGTCTTTTTCTCTTTAGTCATTTGAAAACCTCCCCATTAGAATATAATACTACATATCGGCATTTTTTTCAATAAGAAATTCAAGTTTTTCTTTAAAAAATAAATCCTTTGCTTTATCTCGCTTAGCAGGTCCTTTTAATCTTACACCTTGCATCCGGAGTTTTTTTGATGTATATCGGTTATTTAGCAAAGAAAGAATATTTGAATCATCAAAAATTATACCATCCTGATTTATAACAAAAGCCTTTTTAGAAAGACACATAGCCGCAAGGCCATAATCCTGAGTTACCGCAATATCACCGGCATCAAGCATATTAACAAGATAAAAATCAACACTATCAGTCCCTTTTGATACAGTTATGGTTTCCACTCTGTCTATTTTAAAAGTATGAGCGGTGTCACAAATTATCTTACATTCAATGTTATGTTTTAAAGCTACTTCACAGGCAATTTTTGTTACAGGGCAGCCATCGGCATCAATCAATATTTTCATCAAATACTACCTTCATAAACTTATCAAATTTTTCATTATTGCAATTAAATATATCACAAAGAGCAAAAGCTTTCATTCTTGCAAGAAACTCTCTTTTCCTTTGATAATCATATTCTTCTTTTTCATAATTTTCACATGGTATACCAACGGCATCAATACCATTTTTTTCAGCATAGTACAAGGCTCTTTTCAAATGCTCATCCTGAGTCACAAACAAATATTTTTCATTTGAATCATTTTCTTTTAATCGGGCAACCGAATAATATGTATCAATACCGGAATGATCCATAGTTATTTTTTCTTCCGGTATTCCCTTATTTATAAGATAATCTTTCATAGCCTGTACTTCATTGTAATCATTGGACTGATGATCGCCTGATACAATAATTTTTTCCGCACCGTTTACAATATATATTTCATATACTTTATCAAGACGCTTGGCAAGTACGGGTGAAACTTTTTTACCATATACAGATGCACCAAATGTTAAAATAGTTGAATATTCTGATTTTTCCACTTTATCCACAACCAGATCAGCACCTGTTTTTAACACATATATATTTGCTGAAAAAATCATAATGGACACCACAATAACCAATGTAATAACTGTCCATATAAAGTTTTTAATAATTTTAAGCATAATACGCCTCACTACAAATATTTTTTAAGATACTTACCTGTATAGGATTTCTTATTCTTGGTTATTTCCTCCGGAGTACCCATCGCCACCACTTGACCTCCGCGATTACCACCTTCCGGTCCTAAATCAACTATATAATCTGCTGTCTTAATTACATCAAGATTATGTTCAATAACCACAACCGTATTTCCGGTATCTGTAAGCTTCTGGATGACTTCAATCAGTTTTTTTACATCGTCTGTATGAAGACCGGTTGTAGGCTCATCAAGAACATACAAAGTCCGCCCTGTTGCTTTCTTGGAAAGCTCGGTAGCAAGTTTTACTCTTTGTGCCTCACCGCCTGACAAGGTGGTTGACGGTTGACCTAATTTTATATAAGACAATCCAACATCCTTGAGAACTTCCAGCTTTCTTTTGATTTTAGGAATATTTTCAAAAAACTTAATTCCCTCTTCAACAGTCATATCCAATACTTCATATATATTTTTATCTTTATATTTGATTTCAAGTGTTTCTCGGTTATAGCGTTTTCCTTTGCAAACATCGCAGGTAATATTTACGTCAGCAAGAAAGTGCATTTCGATGGTAACTACACCATCTCCCTGACAAGCTTCGCATCTTCCGCCTTTTACATTAAAACTGAAACGTCCTGCATCATATCCTTTTAGTCTTGCTTCAAGGGTAGAAGCAAATACCTCTCTTATATCACCAAATACCCCTGTATATGTTGCAGGATTGGAACGAGGTGTACGACCTATCGGAGACTGATCAATATTGATTATTTTATCAAGATTTTCAACTCCGATAATATCTTTAAAATTATTAGCTTTAAGTCTTGCGCCATTAAGCCTGTGTGCAAGTTCACGATAAAGAATCTGGTTAACAAGGGAACTTTTCCCTGACCCTGACACACCTGTTACTGCACATAAACATCCTAAAGGAAATTTTACATCTATATTTTTAAGATTATTTTCACATGCACCCTTTATCTCGATAAAAGAACCATTTCCCTTTCTTCTTTCCCCGGGAACTTCAATTTTATATTCACCGGTAAGATACTTTGCTGTGATTGATTTTTTGGATTTCATAATTTCAGGGACAGTCCCAGCGGCAACAACTTCACCACCGTGAATTCCCGCTCCGGGGCCGATATCTACTATATAATCAGCACTCCTTATTGTATCTTCGTCATGTTCTACAACTATAAGAGTATTACCAAGATCACGAAGTTTTTTCAAAGTTGCAAGTAATCGGTCATTATCTCTTTGGTGAAGACCAATACTGGGTTCATCAAGAATATACAGTACACCCATCAGTGAAGAACCAATCTGAGTAGCAAGACGAATTCTCTGAGCTTCACCCCCTGATAATGTTCCTGCACTTCTTGATAAAGTCAGATAATCAAGTCCAACATCCTTTAAAAAGAAAAGTCTTTCCTTGATTTCTTTTATAAGAAGTCCGGCTATCTTCAGTTCTTTTTCATTAAGCTGAAGTCCTTCAAAAAATTCCAGAAGTTCAACAACTGTATAACTTGTTATTTCAGCAATATTTTTACCGTTAACAGTTACAGATAACGCTTCGGGTTTTAATCTGTTTCCACCGCATACATGACAATCCGCTTTAGTCATAAGGGCTTCTATATCATTTCTCATCCAATTGGATTTAGTTTCTTTATATCGTCTTTCAAGATTATTTATTACCCCTTCAAACTCTCCCATAAAAGTACCGCCACCGTACTTCTTCTTATATAGCATTTCAAACTTTTCACCATTTGTACCATACAATATTACATCAATGGCTTTCTGGGGTAAATCCTTAATAGGAGTATCAAGAGAAAAGTTGTATTTTTTAGCAAGTCCTGAATAATACATATCGGCCATTGTATCTTCGCCTTTATAATTCCATCCGCTTGCGGTTATACCACCTTCTCTTATTGATAATTCACTGTTTATAACATAATTTTTATCAATTTTCATCAGGTGGCCCAATCCACCACATTCAGGACACGCTCCCATAGGATTGTTAAATGAGAACATTCTTGGGGAAAGTTCATCAATGCTTATATTACAATCGGGACAAGCATAATTAAGACTATAACTGTAATCTTTGTCTCCGATATTATGAATAATTACAATACCGTCCGAAAGATTAGTGGCAGTTTCAACTGAATCAGTAAATCTCGCTCTTATTTCTTCTTTTACAACTAAACGGTCTACAACTATCTCAATATTATGTTTTTTATTCCTATCAAGCTTTATTTCTTCAGACAGGTCATAAATATCGCCATTAACTCTGACACGAACATAACCGCCTTTTTTTGCATTTTCAAAAACCTTCTGGTGTTCACCTTTTCTTCCTCTTACAACCGGAGCAAGTACAAGAATCTTACTTCCGATACCATAGCTTAAAACCGAATCGGTTATCTGATCTATCGTCTGTTGTTTTATTTCTTTTTTACAATTAGGACAATGCGGAATACCTATTCTTGCATAAAGCACTCTTAAATAGTCATATATCTCTGTAACCGTACCAACTGTTGAACGGGGATTTCTCCCTGTTGTTTTCTGGTCAATAGAAATTGCAGGAGAAAGTCCTTCAATCTTCTCCACATCAGGCTTTTCCATCTGCCCTAAAAACATACGAGCATAAGAAGACAAAGACTCAACATATCTTCTTTGTCCTTCGGCATATATCGTATCAAAGGCAAGTGAGCTTTTACCCGAACCGGAAAGGCCTGTGAAAACCACTAATTTATCACGGGGTATTTCTAAAGATATATTCTTAAGATTATGCTCCTTTGCACCTTTTATAATAATTTTTTCCATTTTTTCACCTTATTTTTTCTTTAAGTGTTCAATCTTATCTCTAAGCAGTGCAGCTTTTTCAAAATCAAGATTTTTCGCTGCTTCATACATCATTTCGGTTAATTCGGTAATTGTAAGAGTTAAATCTTTCTTATCCGTCTTAGTATTTTTTTCAACCTTTGTAATTTCAATAACATCCCTTACGGATTTGGAAACGGATTTAGGTATAATATTATTTAACTTGTTATACTCATCCTGAATTTTTCTTCTTCTTTTGGTTTCATCAATGGCATACTTCATTGAATCAGTAATCTTATCTGCATACATTATAACTTTACCGTCTACATTTCTCGCAGCTCTGCCTATTGTCTGAATGAGTGAGGTATCAGAACGAAGGAATCCTTCCTTATCCGCATCAAGAATTGCAATAAGCGATACCTCGGGAATATCAAGTCCTTCTCTTAAAAGGTTAATCCCTACAAGGACATCAAATTCGCCAAGACGCAAGTCTCTTATAATTTTCATTCTTTCAATGGTATCTATATCCGAATGCAGATACCTTACTTTAATACCTGATTTAGTATAGAAATCTGTCAAATCCTCTGCCATTCTCTTAGTAAGAGTCGTTATCAGTACTCTATTCCCTTTTTCAACAGTCTTTGTAATTTCTGACTGAAGATGGTCAATCTGACCTTTAGTGGGAACAACAGTAATTTCAGGGTCAAGTAATCCGGTAGGTCTTATAACCTGTTCAGCGGTTACCTTTGAAAGCTCTTTCTCTAATTTCCCCGGAGTGGCAGATACAAATACTGCCTGATTGATTTTCTCCATAAACTCATCAAAGTTAAGAGGTCGGTTATCGTAGGCTGACGGTAAGCGGAAACCGTATTGAACAAGAGAATCCTTCCTTGCGCGATCACCTGCATACATTCCTCTTACCTGTGGCAATGTAACATGAGATTCGTCAACAAAAAGCAAAAAATCCTCCGGAAAATAATCCATCAAGGTATAAGGACAGCTTCCGGGTTCTCTACCGCTTATATGTCTTGAGTAGTTTTCTATCCCCTGACAAAATCCTATTGTGCCAAGCATTTCAAGGTCATAATTTGTTCTTTGGGCAATTCTTTGTGCCTCAAGAAGAAGCCCCTCATTTTCAAAGTACTTTATTCTTTCTTCAAGTTCTGCTTCAATGGTTTTAATTGCTCTTAGCATTTTATCTCTTGAAGTAACATAATGAGATGCAGGAAATATAGCTGCGTGAGTCATTTCTCCCAAAATTTCACCGGTTAAAGGGTCAACTGATGTAATTTTATCTACTTCGTCACCGAAGAATTCAATTCTAATTATGTTTTCATTGGTATTTGTCGGAAATACATCAAGGGTATCTCCCTTTACTCTGAATTTTCCTCGCGAAAAATCAATATCATTTCTTTCATATTGAATTTCAACAAGTTTTCTTAAAACTTCGTCACGGTCCTTTTCCATACCCGGTCTTAAGGAAACTACAAGGTCGGTATAATCCTCCGGGTCCCCCAAACCGTATATGGAAGAAACAGATGCAACTATTATAACATCCTTTCTTTCGAAAAGCGAAATGGTTGCCGAATGTCTCAGTTTATCAATTTCATCATTTATTGATGAATCTTTTTCGATGTAAGTATCTGTATTTGCAATATATGCTTCGGGTTGATAATAATCATAATATGATACAAAATATTCTACTGCATTATCAGGAAAAAACTCTTTAAATTCACTGCATAGCTGTGCTGCAAGGGTTTTATTATGAGCAAGAACAAGAGTAGGCTTATTTACTTTTTCAATAATTTTCGCCATAGTATAAGTCTTCCCTGACCCTGTTACACCAAGCAAAGTTTGAAATTTATTATTTTCTTTTATGCTATCAACCAAAGTATCGATAGCCTTTGGCTGATCTCCGCACGGAGAAAACTCGGATTTTAATTTAAACATATTTCATTCCTTTTAAATTTTTATAATTATTATAACCTATTATAATATAATAACACATATCACTCTTGTTTACAATAAAAAAATGAAAGAACTTTAAAGAGTTCTTTCATTTGTTATATGAAAAATTAACTTCAAACCAAAGCACTGTTTAAAACTCACTTAACTCGTCTCCTGTAGTGCAGTAAATACATCAACTGTATTAAAGAATTCGGGAATAAACTCTTTATCTGCTGACTCAATCCCCTGGATATAAGCATTTTTAACACCTTTATATTCACAGTAGTCTATCATTGTTTCATAATGTTTCGGATTAAGATTTCTGTTAAGTTTTTTAACATTACATACATTTCCGGTGGGCGTATACTGACTCATAATACTTATATAAATATCATCTTTATATGTATCATACAAATAATCGATAATTTTTTTACTGTCAAACAAAAGTCCGGGAAGCATAAGATGCCGTACTATTACACCTTTTTTCATAATTCCGTATTCATCAAATACAGGGGCGCCAACCTGATTATACATTTCATTAAGCGCATCCTTAGCTATATTAAAATAGTTTTTCGCAGAGGAAAATTCCAAGGAATATTTATCAGAAAAATATTTCATATCGGGAATATAAATATCAACATATCCCTTTAACATTTTTATAGTATCGGCTTTTTCATATCCCCCTGAGTTATAAACAACAGGAATTTTTAAGCCTTTGATTTTTGCAATATCCAGTGCTTTTATAATATCATATACATAATGAGTCGGTGTAACAAGGTTGATATTATTAGCCCCTTTATTTTGCAATTTCACAAAAACATCCGCCAGTTCTTCGCAAGTTATGTTATAACCTTTATTCAGAGTACTGATATCGTAATTCTGACAAAAAACACATTTCATATTGCAACCTGAAAAGAAAACTGTTCCGGAGCCGTTTTTCCCCGATATACACGGTTCTTCCCAAAAATGTAAATCGGCACGAGCAATTTTTATTTTATTATCAAGTCCACAAAAACCAAGCTGATCTTTTTCTCTGTTAACTCCACAATTTCTTGGACAAAGTGTGCAATTATTATACATTTATCTTTTACTTCTCCTTTTTCACTAACTAAATTATACCACACATAAAACATTGCCTGACATTTCTAAGTCGTCTTCCCCTCATGTTATTAATCAACCACAATTCCTCGTTAATTCTATCATAACCCCCTTAATATGTAAAGAAAATTGTTCATATCAATTAAATAGATATAAAAATATTTTCATTTCTTTTTTCGTAAAATATTGACATTTTATTGGTGTAATGATAAAATGACTGTATTAGTACACTTAATACAGTGGAAGGAGGATAAAAATGATTATAATTGATTATAAGGATAATAGAAGTCTTCATGAACAAATTGAAGATGGAATTAAAACATTGATAATAAACAAAGCTTTAAAAGAAGACGAACAGCTTCCGTCGGTGCGTGAGCTGTCTGTTAGTCTTACCGTCAATCCAAATACTGTCCAGAAGGCATACAAACAATTAGAAGCGGAAGGATACATTTATTCAGTTAAAGGAAAAGGTAATTTTGTTGCATCTTATACAAATGTTAAAGATAGTAAAAAAATAAATGAATTATACGATAGCTTACAAACTGTCTTAAAGTCTCTTATATATTTAGGAGAAAGTGAAAATAAGATATATCAATTCATAAAGGAGGAAATAGAATGATTAAAGTTACAAATGTTACAAAATCCTATGAAGATTTCAGAGTTTTGAGTTCAATAAATCTTCATGTAAGAAAAGGTACAATATATGGATTAATCGGCCCTAACGGTGCCGGTAAAACCACGATAATAAATCATATAAATGGTGTTATGAAGCCTGAATCAGGAGAAATAACCGTAAATAAAGAATCAGTCTATGAAAATAATAAAATTAAAAATACTATTTTAAACATAGCTGATGACTGGTACTACTTCCCTACCTATACAGTTAAACAAATGGCAGCTTTTTATAATGACATGTATCCAAACTTTTCTAAAGAAAGGTATGAAAAACTTAAAGAAATATTCAGTATCGACGAAAAGAAACAGATAAGAAAAATGTCTAAAGGACAAATAAAGCAGGTGGCGTTCTGGCTTTCCCTGTCTGCTATGCCTGAAGTGCTTATATTGGATGAGCCTCTTGATGGTCTTGATCCGGTTATGAGAAAGCAGGTGTTGAATCTTGTTATAACAGATGTTGTCGACAGACAACTAACAGTACTCGTATCATCTCATAATTTAAGAGAACTTGAAGACATTTGTGATTGGGTAGGAATAATACATAAAGGAGAAATTGTTATTGAAAAACCTCTCGATGATGTTAAAGGCTCAGTTTCAAAGTTCCAGGTAGCATTCAAGGATGATATGGAAAATAAAATCCGTGCTATTGACGGTCTGTTAAACATTACAAAAAACGGATCGGTATTTAATCTTATTATAAAAGGCAATTATCAGGAAAAGCTTGAAGAACTCGCATCACTTTCCCCGATTTTATTGGAAAGAATAAGTCTTACTTTGGAAGAAGTATTTATCTATGAGTTAGGAGGTTTGGGTTATGACTTTAAAAACATCATTTTTTAACTTTGGTATATATAAAAATACATTAAAAAGATTTTGGCTTGGTTCAATGTTATATTTCGTATTTTTATTTATAACAACAAATCTTGCATTATTACTGAATAAAGACAATATTTTTGCAAGGCTGAATATAAGAAATGACTTTTATGACAACACTCTTATATTAAACAGCGAATATCTGACAATTCCGCTTATTATGAGCGTAGCAGTACCAACCGTAACAGCTCTTCTGGTATTCAGATTTATTCATTCAAAAAAACAAGCAATCTTTACTTTCAGTTTACCGATAAACAGAAATGAAAATTATATATCATCTTATTTGGCCGGATTAACTCTTATGATTGTCCCTGTGCTTCTAAATGGAATTATACTTATGCTGCTTTCCTTAGCAGTTTTTGGAAAATTATTTTCACTATACCACTGCCTGTTATGGATTTTATATAATACAATGTCTTTGTTTTTGATGTATTCCTGTGCTGTTTTTTGCGCTTCTCTTACAGGTAACAGCTTTGCTATGGTTGTACTTAATATTCTGATACATTCCATACTTTTGATTTTTGCATTATGCTTCAATGCAATAGCTGACATATTTTTATATGGCTATGTAGGTTCTGAGCTTGTGGAAATACTTGCGGTAAATAATTTCCCAACATTTATAATGATGCTTACAAGTCAACACACACAAGATAATCTTACATTTATTCAGATTGTTAAATTTTTAAGCTTTGCTGTTTTCTTTTCCGTAGCGACCTACTTTATTATAAGAAAGAGAAAAATAGAAACTGCATCCGACATTGCAGGATTTAAAGTGTTAAATTCAATTTTCAAATATCTTATTACCATATTGATAACCTTTGTAATATTTACGATTTTCCAATCTCAAATAGGATCTAATATATTGATTTTTATATTAATAGTATTTATTACGAGTGCGCTTACTTATTTTCTTACCGAAATGTTGCTTAAGAAAAAATTTAATGTATTTTCAGCATGGAAAGGATATTTAATTTTCGCAGCATCCTTTACTTTGGTTATGCTTTTTGTTACCAATACAAGCTTTTTCGGTTATGAAACAAGAGTGCCCGAAACCAGTTTGATTGAAAAAGCGGAAATTTATAATCATCGCAATCTTATTTATGAAGAAAATGCATATATGAGTACCCCTGAAATAATAGAAAAGATTGTAAAGACACATACAAATATTGTAACTGACACGCCAATTCCAAAACATCGGTATGAATGGCCAGGATACTATACATACGATAATTATACCCATCTTAACATAAAATACAAACTAAAAAACGGCAAAGTCTTGCAAAGATGCTATAATATGCCTACAAAGCAATGTATAGAAATCATGGAGGAATTCTATAAGATAGAAGAATTTAAAAAGAAAAATGAAGCAGTATTTATTGATGATATAAAAATTGCAGGAATAACCTTTAACCATGAAAAACCAATACCGCAGTGGCAAGAACTTTTACCTCTTATAAGAGAAGATACACTTAATATGAGTTATCATGATTTGCACTATGCGGATTTTTCAGGAGTATACGAAACCATAGGAAGCTTGAGACTTGAATACAAAAGAGAGGAAAATAATACTCCGGAAAAGGTATATATAAGACACCATTATTTAAACTTTAATAACAAATATGTTAAAACTATAAACTGGTTAAAGGAAAAGGGTTATCTGTAATTAAAAAACAGCTGAATTTCTTCAGCTGTTTTTTAAATTTCTATAGTTTGCAAATATCCGCAAGTGTAATCAGATGATAACCGGCATTTTCAAGCGCATTTTCCGCTGCATCATTATCCGCAACTCTTAACACAACATAAGCATGTTTCTCGGTACGAGACATAAAAGCATAAAGATATTCCATATTAATATCTGCTTTATCAAGCACTTCTAAAGCACCTGTAAGCTTTCCCGGGGCATCACCTATTTTTACTCCTACAACATCGGTAATTTTTATAAGATATCCTGCTTCTTCCAATTTACTTTTAGCAAGATTTTCATCATTAACAATAAGTCTTAAAATACCGAAGGATTCTGTTTCGGCAATTGAAAGAGCTCGGATATTAACATTATTTTTAGCTAAAATATCAGTTATCGAAACCAAAGCACCTTGCTTGTTCTCAACAAAAACAGTAAGTTGTTTTATAGCCATTGTAAATCCCCTTTCCTATATCAAATTTCTTTTATCAACAACACGAACAGCTTTACCTTCACTTCTCACAATACTTTTAGGTGCAACCAGATGAACCTTTGGATTAATTCCAAGAATATTCTTCATAGCTTCCGAAAGCTTTTTCTCTAATGCAAGAACCTCACTTACTTTATCGGTAAACTGTTCAGGATTCATTTCAACATTTACATCAAAAGTATCATTATTATTAACACGGTCAACCACAATCTGGTAATTAGGCTGGTAACCCTCATTAAGAAGAACTGTTTCAATCTGACTTGGAAAAACATTAACACCTCTTATTATAAGCATATCGTCAGTTCTGCCCATAGGCTTTGCCATTTTTACAAGAGTTCTTCCACAGGAACATTCTTTTCTTGTAAGAACGCAAATATCTCTTGTTCTGTATCTTAATAGCGGAAATGCTTCTTTATCAAGTGCTGTGAACACCAGTTCCCCCTTGCTTCCCTCCGGTAAAACTTCGCCGGTATCAGGGTCGATTATTTCTGCATAAAAATGGTCTTCATTAATATGCATACCGGTTTGTTCACTACACTCAAAAGCAACACCCGGACCTGATGTTTCCGTTAATCCATATATATCATAAGCTTTAATTCCAAGTGTGTTCTGAATATTTTGTCTCATTTCTTCAGTCCAGGGTTCTGCACCAAAAATCCCTGCTTTAAGAGGGATTTTATCGGGAGTATAGCCCTTTTCTTTTAAAGATTCACCAAGATATGCAGCATAAGAAGGTGTGCAACATAAAATGGTAGCATTTAAATCCTCCATAAACTGAATTTGTCTGTCGGTATTACCCGAGGACATCGGTAAAGTCAAAGAACCCACCTTATGAGAACCACCGTGAAGTCCTGCACCCCCTGTAAATAAACCATAGCCGTATGCAACCTGAACTACATCCTCTTTTGTACAACCTGCAGCCATCAATGCACGGGCACAGCAATCCTCCCATAAATCAACATCATTCTGAGTATAAAAGGCAACAACTCTTCTACCTGTCGTTCCTGATGTGGAGTGGATACGAACACAGTCTGAAAGCGGTTTTGCAAGTAATCCGTACGGATATGCATCTCTTAAATCTGCTTTTGATAAAAAAGGCAATAAATGTAAATCCTCTATTCCGCGGATATCTTCAGGCTTTACACCTTTTTTATCCATTAAATCACGATAATACGGAACATTCTCATATACATGTTTTACCTGTTTAACAAGTTTTTGCGATTGAAGTTTTTTTAAATCTTCAACCGGCATTGTTTCAATTTCTCTTTGATAATAATTCTGACTCATCTTTTTAAACGTCCTTTTTCATAAAATTACCTTTCCTATATATTATCAAAAAAATAGGATTATGTCAATTTTTAAATAAAAAAATCCGGAATAACAATGTTATCCCGGATATAATCTATATTAAATTAGCAATCTTTTATACCGCAGCCAATAATTTTCTTTGCTTTAATATTTTCCTGTATTTTATTTAAACATTCGCCAAATCTCTGGAAATGAACAACTTCCCTTTCGCGAAGAAATCTTATTACTTTAGTTACATCAGGATCATCACACATTTTTAAAATATTATCATAGGTTACTCTCGCTTTTTGTTCAGCTGCTAAATCTTCTACTAAATCTGCAATGGGGTCGCCTTTTACCCCTATATATTCAGCTTTCCACGGATTTCCCGAGGCAGCAGCAGGATATACGCCTTTAGCGTGGTCTATATAATATGCTGCCATCGGACTTTTTTCAATTTCTCCGGTTGTAGCATTTTTAGTAAGCTGATGAATAATGGTAGCCACCATTTCCAAATGAGCTAATTCTTCGGTACCGATGTCGGTTAATAATCCTTTTGCCATATCATCCTTCATCGAATATCTTTGAGAAAGGTATCTCATAGAAGCACCAAGTTCTCCATCAGGCCCACCGTACTGACTCACTATAAAGGATGCAAGTTTAGGGTTAGGATTTTTTATATTAATTGGAAACTGTAATTTTTTCTGATATTCCCACATAATTTAATTACTCCTTTCTTTATTTAACAATTTTCCCAAGGCCAAGGTCCTTTAATCCATACCCAGGCATCGGTACTGTTAAGAGCTGAAGGAGTCAAGGGACCAAACATTTTCTCATATTCACAAGTCAACTGTTTTGATTTCTGTTCGTATGCATTATACATTTCAAGTGCCTCTTTACAGCACGGATGAGTGTCAAGATATAAATTTAAATCCTTAAGAACAAAATCAACTTCTTTAATCTGACGCATCATTCTTTTTTTTAGTGTACAATCAGCCATTACATTTATCCTCCTTAACACCATTCAGATATTCACACATACTAAGTGCAAGTTCCGGAAAAAGAGTTCCGCACTCCAATGCTTTATCGGCAGAAAAAGTTATAAATTCTGTCTGTGGAGGTACAAATGCATAACCTACCATAGTATTTAAATTATTCATAATAATATCCCCAGTCATACTAAACTTTAAAAAGCAGACGGAAAAGTCCGTCTGCTTTATTTTATTCATTTTAGATTTTTTTGTTAAACCTCTAATTGTAAAAAGCAGGCTTGATGCCTGCTTTCACTACTTAGATATTATATCCTGCATCGAAAGCCTTAAGATTAACTTCCAAAAACTTTTCAGGAACGGTTTTCTTAATAATTTCAATCCAGTTTTCGTATGGAATATCAGTACTTTTTGCCATTACACCAATCAGAACAACATTGACAGCTTTCATATTACCAGCTTCTTTAGCAAGTTTCAGAGCATCTATCGGCAATGTATCAACCATATCAGATAGCTTTTCAACTATATTCTCAGGATATTCTGCCATACCGGTAATAACAGGCATAGGATCAATAGACTGAGTATTTACAATAAGCTTTCCGCCTTTCTTCAAATACGGTAAAGCTCTGTAAGCTTCCAATAATTCAAAAGCAAGAATTATGTCAGCTTCTCCCCTGTCAATTATAGGAGAATATACTTTTTCTCCGTATTTAACATAGGTTACAACGCTACCGCCTCTCTGACTCATTCCGTGAACTTCTGAAACTTTTACATCATAACCTTCTTCAATAACGGTATTACCCAGTATTCTGCTGGCAAGTAATGTACCCTGACCGCCAACACCAACAATCATAATATTCTTAGTCATATCAGTTATCCTCCTTTTCAATCGCACCAAAAGGACAAACATTTACACATAGTCCGCAACCATTACACTGCGATGCATCAATAACAACCTTATCATCCTTAACGGTTATAGCAGGACAACCAAGTTTCATACACATTTTACAATTTTTACAATTTTCAGTAATTTTACAATGACCTGTATATTTAACTGTTTTTAAAAGTGCACAAGGTCTCTGAGAAATGATAACGGAGGGTTCTTCTCTTTCTACCTCTTCCTTTACAATTTTTTCAAACTTTTTAACATCAAACGGATCGCAAACTGTTATATTATCAATTCCTAAAGCCCTGCATAGATCAATAAGATTAACCTGCTTAGTTTCTTCACCTCTTATTGTATAACCTGTTGTCGGATTATCCTGATGTCCTGTCATACCTGTAATAGAGTTATCAAGGATAATAACAGTATTATTCCCCTTATTGTAAACAATATCTACCAGACCGGTCATACCAGAGTGCATAAAGGTAGAATCACCTATTACTGAAACAAGCTTTTTATTAAATTCCTGCCCTCTTGCTTTTGCCATACCGTGAGCCGCACTTACAGACGCCCCCATGCAAATAGTAGTATCAACTGACTGAAGCGGAACTGTTGCACCAAGTGTATAACAACCAATATCTCCTGATACGGTTAAGCCCAATTTCTTAAGAACATAGAAAGCACCTCTGTGCGGACACCCTGCACACATTACAGGCGGTCTTACAGGGATTACTTCATCTGCTGATTTTACAGTTTCAGGTTCAACACCCAGAACTGCTTTTTTTATCATAGCAGGAGTATACTCACCAAGAAGAGTAAGTTTATCTTTTCCAGAAACTTCAATACCTAACGCTTTACAATGGTCTTCAATAACAGGGTCAAGCTCTTCAACCACATAAACTTTATCATATTTAGCTGCAAAATCCCTGATTTTCTTCTCCGGAAGCGGATATACCATACCTAACTTCAAATAATCAACATTATCCCCCAATGCTTCCTTTGCATACATATACGCTATACCGGAAGAAATAATGCCAATTTTCGAGTTATTTTCTTCGATGGTATTAAGTTCTGTTGTTTCAGCAAAATCCTTAAGAGCCTTAATTCTTTCTTCAACAACCACATGCCTTTTTATTGCATTACCCGGCATCATAACATATTTGCCAATGTTTTTTTCATAAGGTTTTAATTCCACATTCTCTTTATCACAAATTTCAACCATACTTTGCGAATGAGATACCCTTGTAGATAATCTTATAAAAAACGGTGTATCCATCTTTTCAGACAGTTCAAATGCAAGTTTAGTAAATTCCTTACATTCAGAAGAATCGGCAGGTTCAAGCATAGCAATTTTAGAAGCTTTTGCATAATGTCTGGAATCCTGTTCGTTTTGTGATGAATGCATACCGGGGTCATCAGCAACGCAAAATACAAGTCCGCCGTTAACACCTGTATAACTAACTGTAAATACTGGATCAGCCATAACATTAAGACCAACATGCTTCATACAGCTCATAGCTCTTGCACCACCTATTGATGCTCCTATTGCTACCTCTGCGGCAACCTTTTCATTAGGAGACCATTCGGCATATATATCATCAAACTTCACTATTTCCTCCGTTATTTCTGTACTGGGAGTACCGGGGTACGAAGCAACTACTCTTACTCCTGCTTCATACGCACCTCTGGCAACTGCAGCGTTACCAAGTAATAACTTTTTCATATAAATACTTTCCTTTCTATTTAATTTCATTCTGCTTAGCAACAACACTTTCACCGCAATAAATTTCTCGTAGCTTAGGCTTTTCGATTTTTCCCGTAGGATTTCTCGGCACATCAGCAAAAATAATTTTATGCGGTCTTTTATATCTTGGTAAATCAAGACAAAAATCATTTATGTCTTCCTCGGTAAGTTTTATTCCGTCTTTAGCCTGAATAATGGCTGCGGCAATTTCACCAAGTCTGGAATCAGGAAGACCTATAACAGCAACATCGCTTATTTTTTCATTTTTTCTTAAGAAATCTTCTATTTGTACAGGATAGATGTTTTCACCGCCGGAAATAATAACATCTTTCTTTCTGTCAACAAGGAAAATAAAACCATCTTCGTCTTCTCTTGCCATATCTCCGGTAAACAACCATCCGTCCTTTAAAACCTCATTAGTAGCTTTTTCATCCTTATAGTAAGCAACCATAACACCGGGACCTTTAACAGCAAGTTCCCCTACATCGCCTTTTTCCACTTCATTTTTATTTTCATCTACAATTTTAACCTGCCAACCATAACCGGCTTTTCCGATTGCACCAACCTTATGTTCATTTTCAACACCCAGATGAACACAACCGGGACCTATTGATTCTGATAAACCGTAATTAGTATCATAGGAATGATTAGGAAAGACTTCCTTCCATCTTTTTATAAGACTTGGCGGAACAGGCTGAGCACCTATATGCATAAGTCTCCACTGAGAAAGCTTATATTCATCAAGCTTGATATCGCCTCTTTCAATAGCATCAAGTATATCCTGAGCCCAGGGCACAAGCAGCCATACAATTGAACAATTCTCTTCGGAAACAACCTTTAAAATCCATTCGGGTTTTATTCCCTTTAATATTACAGCCTTACCGCCTACAAGAAAACTTCCGAACCAATGCATTTTTGCGCCGGTATGATATAAAGGCGGAATACACAAGAATACATCATCTTTAGTTTGCGAATGATGATTCTGCTCAGTCATAGCAGAATGGGTAAGACTCCTGTGCTTATGAATTATAGCTTTGGGAAATCCTGTTGTACCTGATGAGAAATATATAGCAGCATCGTCATCATCAGTAAGTTTAATATCAGGACTTGTCTTTGAGAAATATGTAGTAAGCTTATCATAGCTTTCGGCAAAGGTTGGACAATCTTCACCATGATAC
This sequence comes from Clostridia bacterium, assembly GCA_045658425.1. Taxonomy (GTDB): domain Bacteria; phylum Bacillota; class Clostridia; order UMGS1840; family HGM11507; genus SIG450. Next base: position 21,898 of record JAZOVB010000221.1, read on the forward strand.
AACCATATTTTTACCTTTTTAACTTTATGACAGATTTCTTCAACACGACCTGTAAATTCCGGTCCAAATACAATTGCATCAGCATCAGCTAAATCAAGACAGTATTTTATTTCCTCTCCTGTATAGCGGTAATTAAGCGGTACAGCCATAGCTCCTGACTTCAATATACCAAAGTATATAGGAAGCCACTCCAGGCAATTCATTAATAAAATTGCAACCTTATCCCCTTTTTTAATTCCCCGGGATAATAAAAGATTAGCAAATCTGTTTGCTTTTTTATTAAATTCACTCCAGGTTATTTCTTTTCTATATGATTCTGAAGGATTTGCTTCAATAAGAGCATACTCTCTCCAGGTCATTCTCGTCTGATTTTCAAGCTTGGGATTTATTTCAACCAAACTTACATCATTAGGATAAAAATCTGCATTTTTTTGTAAAATATCTGTAATAGGCATTACAAAACCTTCCTTCCCTTTCACATCTAACGGGCATACAATAAAAAAACGCCCTCACAAACAAATTGAGGACGAGAATTTTCCCGTGGTACCACCTCTGTTCACTATTACTTCACAGCAACAGCCTTAACAGGTATTTTTACCTTTGTTCTATAACGGGAACACCCGTTGCAGCCTACTCGAAAAACTTTCGGTGCAAAGCTAATAGAAGGTATTCAATAATGAAAAGCTTATTGTCTTTCACCAACCGACAACTCTCTGGAAGCTTTGAACACTATCTACTTATTTCTACTCAAAACGCCTCTCACTTTATGAATTTTAACACAATTACGGTAGTAAATCAAGTAAAAAATTAAATTTTTAGATATTATTTTATAATAAAAGGTATATTTTGCCTATAATACAACATATAATATTACCGAAAGCTAAAAAAATTTACATTTAACTATTGACATTTCCTGATTTATATGTTAAACTAACAAAGCAATGTGATTGACGCGGAGTGGAGCAGCTTGGTAGCTCGTCGGGCTCATAATCCGAAGGTCGTTGGTTCAAATCCGGCCTCCGCAACCACAAAAACCATACACAAATGTGTATGGTTTTTTTATATTATTTTTCCATTATGTGAACCGCTCTACTTTGTTACAGTGAATGTTTCATAAATACGCCATAACTCTTTTTTCACTTCATCATCATAGTTATTCGAACATTCCCATGATATAATAAATACATCATCTTTTGTTGGTATCACTCTGAACCACAAAAGATCACCTTCAGAATTTTTCCCACATGGTTCAGAATGTGTTAAATCTTCAAAAACATATTCATCATTATCTTTTAAGAATTTTTTTCTTGCTGTTATTTCATCCTTATTTTTATAAGTTGTCACCTTGACTTCAACATCATCTTTTTTTGTATGCTCCCACTTTTCCTCTAAGTTACCGTCATCATATTCTTTTTCATAACTATAATCTTTCGATGTAAACACCAGAGTATAGCCGTCACCTTGATGTACTCCATTATTACCGCCGATAGCGGTATATATTCTATCGTTCTTTGCTTCGGGAAAATAAATATTTTTTTTATTGTCTTTACACCCCGGAATAATCAGTAAAATTATCATAATTAATATTAAAGTCAATCTCTTCAATTACTATTCCTCCTTAATCATTTGTTATATCACCATCACCGCTTACCATAATTAAAATAGCAGAGGCAAAGCAAATCTACATCAGATTTCTGCTATTCTTATAAATCATATACCCCACCTTAATGTAAGATATTCAACCATTTTTTCCCACAAAGCTAACAAACTTATTTCCTTTATATGTTAATAGTCCCATTTGTCCTATTTTAACAGAAGAAAAAGATAGTTCTGATACATTAAAAAATCTTTTTTTATCTGAGGTTTCAAATGTAATGATATATTCTTTCACGGTATATGAAGAACTATGTTTCAGATAAACCCTTCGGTCAAAGCACTGTTTATTTATAACTACCGCATTTTCTTTCTTTTCAGAAGTTAAATGATTATATACAAATCTTACGGCAATACTGCCTGCTATCACTATCCCGAGAAATCCAAACAAATAATTTACAATTTTTCCTATTATACCAGCCATATTATCCCTCATTTCTCAATGGTAAAATATGCTTCGTAAATTTCCTTATCATACTGCCCCGATACTTTAAAATCCATTATTTCTTTTTTTATCCTATAATATCCGGGTTTCAATTCTCCGTATAGCCATTTCCATTCGACTTTTAATTCAGTAATATCATTATTTTTAATTAAATATGCAACAGAATTCCAAGCGAAATCTATCAGAGGATTTGTTTCAACAGGTTTCCATTCATTTTCTTTAACTGTCTCCAGCAAAAACCAATCACCAGTCTGAAGGCTCCCTGTAAATTTTCCTCCGAACTGCTCAATTTTCAGTGTCATTCCGGTTGAAGTTACATCATCAGCACAAAGAGAGAGTCCCCATTTGTCATTCAGAATAGGATTAAAATGTGTTACTCCCTTATCTGAATTTAGCACATACTGTGAACTCAATAAAGGATCATATATATCGTTAAAGGTTACATTTGCATCCTCACTCAAAACAATCAGCTCACTATCAACGACGGCGTTGTTCAGATGTCCTTTTATGTAATGACAGTATTTCAAGCCATCAAGAACCGCACCATAAGTATCATACTTTCTGAAGATTACCCATTGGCCGTCAATATTAACCTCTTTTGTGATACTTGTTGTATTCTGATAACCGTCAACTTTAAAATTAGCTTCTCCCGATTTAAGCGGAATTTCATTTTCGGAAACCGCCTTTTTGAGTTTTCCGTCCAAAGTTCCGCAGCGGGGAGTCATTTTACTTACAATTCCCGAATCATAATATAGTTCCCCGTCAACATTGAACATTCTGACAGGCTTTTTTTCCAGCTGTTCCCCAAACTGTCCTTTTAGCTTGTCGGTGTTTTTGCCAACAATAATCTTTGTAGGACCGTCTGCACCGCCGATTATTCCTACACTTGTACTGGCACAAGCCGTTAAAATTAAGCTTACTATCACGAAGTAAACAAAAATATATTTTTTCACAACTATAAATCCCCTTTTATATGTCTTTTTATATAAGACATATTATCTTAGAAAAAGTTCCCTTTTTAATAATTATAAAATAAGATAAGCTGAATTTCAACTTATCTTATTTATTTTATTTATTGATTTTTTACTAACTCTTTTAAAAAGCTTTCTAAGTCGTATATATACAGAGATTGCTTATCCTTTTGCATAGTTTTTAGTATATTTAAAGTACTATCTTCCGAACCTAAGTCCACAATCGCAACTTTACTGCGATATGCACCATTATCATCCTTTAAAGCTTTTAACAATAAACAGTTTACTGTACTTTCTATACTGTTTTCTTCATTTTTCACAGTCATAACGGTATATACTGTTTTATCTTTTAGAATATGCTTATCACCTATGTAGCTCCAGATACCGATAATAGTCATAACCAGACCATAAACTGAAAAGAAGCACACTAAAGCACCAAATAGAAACTCTATAAACATAAAAACACCTCCATATTCCATTATATGAAGGTGTTTTTTATCAGGTTACGCGCTTTAAGAACTGTTTTGTTCTTTCATTTTTAGGATTATCTATAACTTCCTGTGGAGTTCCCTCTTCAATTATATAACCGCCATCCATAAAAATAACACGGGTGGCTACTTCTCTTGCAAAAGCAATTTCATGAGTGACAACAATCATGGTATTTTTCTCTTTAGCAAGATTGGTCATAACATTTAAAACTTCGCCTGTAAGTTCAGGGTCAAGAGCACTTGTAGGCTCATCAAACAGAAGCAATTTAGGATTCATTGCAAGTGCTCTTGCAATTGCAACTCTTTGCTGTTGCCCTCCAGATAACTGTGACGGATATGCAGAGCTTTTATCAGCAAGACCAACATTCAATAGTAATTCTTTTGCGTATTGGGTAGCTTCTTCCTTTGGTACATTATTAACTACCATTGGTGCATCAATTATATTATCAAGAACTGATTTATGCGGGAAAAGATTAAATTGCTGAAAAACCATCCCCATATTTTTAAGTAGAGGACGTAATTCTTTATCGCTTTTATACACTCCGTTTTCGGCAATAGAGTCTTCAAATAAATAAATATTTCCGTCATCTATTTTTTCAAGCTTATTAAGACATCTTAAAAATGTACTTTTGCCTGAACCGGAAGGACCGATGATGGCAATTATTTCGCCCTCGGAAACAGTTATATCTATACCTTTTAATACTTCAAGTTTTCCAAATTTCTTTTTAATATTTTCTGCTCTTAAAATAGTCATTGTTTCCCCTCCTTTTACTGATAATAGTCAAGTTTCTTCTCAATATAATTGAAAATAACCGTAACTATGCCGCACAAAATCAGGTAAAACAATCCGGAATAGAACAATGGCCACAAAATATGTTCACTGTTCATCATTCTTTTTGCATTCCAGGTTATTTCATATATCATAATTGTATTAGCCAAAGATGTATCCTTGATTAAAGTTAAGAATTCATTTCCCATAGGGGGAATAATTCTTTTTATGACCTGAGGGAGAATTATTCGCATAAAAATCTGAATTTTAGTATATCCAAGTACCGTTCCTGCCTCATATTGTCCTTTGGAAATACTCTCTATACCGCCTCTGAAAATTTCAGCAAAATAACAGGCATAGTTAAGAACAAATGCTATAATCACAGCAAGAAACATATCCATTCCCATAATCCCCATAAGACCGGGACCTAAACCGAATATAATAAGTTGCAGCATAAGCGGCGTTCCTCTGATAACCCATATAAGCATTTTCAAAGGTATTTTTATAATTTTAAATTTACTCATTGCCCCAAGAGATATTAACAGCCCTAAAGGAAGAGCCATCAGTAATGTCAGGGAAAAAATTTTCATCGTAGTTCCCAAACCCTCGAGCAAACTCATTGTAACCTTAATAAATAATTGCATATTTACACCTTTTTATAACTTATTAAAAAGGCAGATAAAATCTGCCTTTTTAAATGATTTTATAATTTTAATAACTTTATTATAAAGCAAGAGTTAAATTATATTTCTTAGCTAATTCATCTAATTTGCCTTCATTAGCAAGTTCTTCAATAGCCTTGTTAACAGAATCTAAAAGTTCTGTGTCTTCAAGTCTGAAGCCAATACCATATTCTTCAGTTGTAAGTTCGATTGCATATCCATACTTTTCATAGCTTGTGCCTTCTGCTGTTGATGCCTGCGCCATTGTAATATCGATAACACAAGCGTCTGCCTGACCACCTGCAACAGCAAGTAAAGCATCTGTCTGAGCAGCAACAGGGGTATATTTTTCATCTAAACCATTATCTTTAATTGCAGCTTCACCTGCTGAACCGGCTTCAGCGGCAAATTTCAAGCCTTTAAGACTTGCAGCATCTTTATATGTATCTAATTTGTCTTTTGCCATTACAACAACCTGAGCATTTTTTACATAAGCAGTAGACACAGCACAGTTCTTTTTAACTTCATCAGAAATTGTCATACCATTCCAGATACAATCAATCTGACCAGCGTCAAGTGTTGGGAACTTTGTATCCCAGTTGATTTCGATAAATTCAGGTGTCTTACCCAATTTTTCGCAAACAGCTTCTGCAAACTCTGTATCAAAGCCTGTAAGTTTACCATCTGCATCAAGGAAGTTCATGGGTTCATAAATTGTGTAACCAATCTTAAATGTTTCATCATTTTTAGCACAACCTGCAAAAGCAAAAACCATAATAACCGCTAAAAGTAATGCAATAATTTTTTTCATTTTTAAAAACCTCTTTTCATATTTTATGATACTATTATACTTTATCAATTTAGCAAAGTAAAGTGTTTTTTTGTTTTTTTATAAAGTTTGTGAAAAATGCACAAACCCATTTATTTAGGTTTGTGCATTTTATTATTTAATCATATTAAGAAACTCTTCTTCTGAAATAATAGCAATTCCAAGCTGATTAGCCTTATCAAGTTTGCTTCCGGCATCGCTTCCTGCAAGAACAAAATCGGTTTTTTTGGATACTGATGATGACGTTTTCCCTCCGTAGCTTTCTATAAGCTTACTTGCTTCATCTCTTTTTAAAGTAGGCAAAGTACCTGTTAATACGAAAACCTTTCCGTTAAATCTGTCTTCAACTGTATTCTCTTCCGATTGCATATTAACACCTGCATTTTTCAGCTTTTCTATAAGAACTAAATTTGCTTCATCCCTGAAAAATTCTATAATACTTGCAGCAACTTTTTGTCCTATATCATCTATTTCAACAAGAGTGTCAAAATCGGCTGAAATAAAAGCATCCATCGTTTTTAGCTCTTTAGCAAGATTTTTAGCAGTTTTAGCTCCCACAAATCTTATTCCAAGTCCAAATATCAGTTTGGACAAATCGTTATTTTTGGATTTTTCAATGGCTGTTATAATATTTTCTGCCGATTTGTCCCCCATTCGTTCCAGACCGGATATATCTTCCGCTTTTAAATAATATAAATCCGAAAAAGAACTTATAAGCCCATTATCAATAAGAGCTGCCACAACAGCAGGTCCCATACCGTCAATATCCATTGCATCACGGGAAGCAAAATGAATAATAGTTCTCAAAAGCTGAGCAGGACAAGAAGAGTTTATACACCGCGTTGCTGCTTCTTCACTGTTACGGAATGTTTTTTCACCGCAAACAGGACAAGTATCCGGCATAACATATACTGAACTGTTTTCAGGTCGTTTTTCTTTTACGGATGATACCACTTCAGGTATAATATCTCCTGCTTTTCTTACTATAACGGTATCACCAATTCTGATATCCTTATTAAGAATATTATCAATATTATGAAGAGTTGCTTTTCTGACAGTTGTACCCGCTAATCGAACCGGCTCTAAAATTGCATTAGGAGTCAGAACACCTGTTCTTCCAACCTGAACAGCAATATCCAAAAGCTTGGTTTCCTTTTCTTCAGCCGGAAATTTATAGGCAACAGCCCATCGAGGTGTTTTTGCGGTACTTCCGAGTTTTTTTCTTTGTTCAAGTGAATTAAGCTTAACAACCACACCGTCAATCTCAAAAGGAAGACTACCTCTTAAATCACTTATTTCAAGTATTCTTTCATAAACTTTATCTATGCTATCTATAACTTTATAAAAAGGAACTACTTTAAAGCCACATTTTTCCATATACTGTAAAGTTTCAAAATGAGTAGAGAAATTTACCCCTTCTCCTTTTTGTATATTAAAAGCAAACATCGAAAGCTTACGTTGAGCTGTAATTTTACTGTCAAGCTGCCTTAAGGAACCTGCTGCAGCATTTCTTGGATTGGCAAATAGCTTTTGTCCATATATTTCCTGAAGCTCATTAAGTTCATTAAACACCTGGGTGCTCATATAAACTTCTCCTCTTACCTCTAGTTCTTCTGTTTTTAAGGTTAATACATCAGGAATATCAGATATAGTTTTTAAATTTTCAGTAACATCTTCACCTGTAACACCGTCTCCTCTTGTAGAACCTCTTAAAAGCATACCATTTTCATATTCAACCGATACCGAAAGACCGTCAATCTTAAGCTCTACTACATACTCATATTTTTCATCAAGTGAGTTTTTTATTCGGTTATCAAATTCTATGAGTTCCTCTTTGGAGAAAACATCCTGCAAACTTTCCATAGGAATAGAGTGAACAACAGGACTGAATTTTGACGAAGCTTTCCCACCCACATGATTAGTTGGTGATTTTTCAGATTTATACTCAGGAAACTGTTTTTCCAAATCCTCAAGCTCTCTTAAAAGCTTATCATATTCCATATCACTTATTTCAGGCGAATCATTATTATAATATAAATTATTGTGATATTCCAAAATCTTTTCAAGTTCTCTTATTCTGGCTTCAAAAAAATCCATATTTTTCTCCTTTTAAGCAACAGCTATTATTTGTTCAATTGCATAATACGGGTCAGTAAGACCTACTTTTATTTTTCTGTCAAGCTCTTCTAAAAGTATAATGATTTCCTGAATTTTATCAAGACTTAATTTTCCTTGCTGTCTTAAATATTTATTGATAAGAAAAGCTCGTCCGTTAAGCTTTAAATCAGATACAGTTACTTCACTTGGAATTCGTGCATTATTATTGCAAATAACAACATACATATTAACAAAATGCTCACATACCAAAGAAAAAATCTGCCCTGCAGGATGCTGTTGTTTCAAAAGCTTAAGATCTGTAAGAATATCATATGCAGTTTTTTTGTCTTTATTTATTATAGCATCCGATAACTGAAACACTCTGTCCTCAATAGTTTTTTTAACCAGAAGGTCAATAACCTCACGGGTAACCTCTTCCCTGTCATTAAGATAAGCACATATAACCTCAACTTCTCTTAACACACTATTAACAGAGGGTTCACATATAGATATAAGATATTTAAGGTCTTCTCGTCTTATTCTTTTTTGATTTTTGGAAAACTGACGGTTTATAAAAACCATCATATCCTCCATTTCTATTCTTGCACATTCTACATCTACACCATTTTTCTGCACCAGCTTCAACATAGGTTTAGATATTTTCTTTGAATCACGCTCTTTTTCTTTAATTATGACAACGGTATACTCAGGAATATTATCAAGAATATCATTTAAGGCTTCCTTAAAATCTTTTTTTACTGAGGTGGAAACAACATTTATTTCATTTAAAAGAACTATTTTATATTCACACATCATAGGTGCAGCTTCAACAGCCTCGGATAATTCATTTTTTGAAGGCACTTCGTCAAACTGAGTAAAATTTATACCAAGCATATCGTTTTCAAGCACTATGCTTTTGATTTTTTCTATATATGTATCCTTGATATAATCTTCTTCACCATAGAAAAGATATAAGTTATCGATATGTCCTTCGTTTAATCTTTTTCCAAGTTCTTTTGATTTCATATTCTTATCCTTTCAATCTCATCTTCAAAACAATTTAAAACATTATTACATTCTTTGTATTCATCCAGAGAATAGTAGTTAAGTACATACTTGGTATCAGCATCAAGAGAGTTTATATTTTCACCCGGAAATACTATTTTCTTATTTTTAACACTAACTCCCACTGCAAAAATATTATACTCGTCTACGGGTTTAAGTGTCAAGCTCAAATCGCCCAAAGATATATTTTCTTCCTCGCATACCGGAATTATTTCACCACAGTTTACAGATATATTGTTAATAAAATATTCACTATCATAAAATATCCGGGGCAGATATACTTTATCTGCGTATAAGGAATTATCAATAAAATATTTTACATCCATTTCTCCGAATGCAATGTAGACATCAAATTTCTTATTATATTTATCAAGTAAATCATAAATACTGTTTTTATTGATACCGCTTGAATTTATAAACAAAGTGGTATCCTTATATTCGATAACTGCTTTACCACTTTCTCTACCACAGGCAACATAAAGTGTAGAATAAGGAGAAAGTATACTGTCAAGCGGATAAAATATATTTACTGAGAAAAATATAATCAAAACTGATGATAAAATTATTTTCTTATATTTTGAAATATCAGATGCAATAAGGAACAATGCAATAAAATATAAGCAGATATAAAATTTTTCTATACTCAGAGTACCAAAATAAGAATACTTGAATTTACTTAAAGTTGTTATCACAAACACAAGAAATTTTGTAATAATATCTAAAGGAACAGCTATAAATTGCCCTAATGTAATCCACATCATTGATATTCCGCTCACTATTATTGAGTATATCATAATAACTGTGATTAACGGCACGGTAATAATATTGGCAAAAACGGATAATGTAGGCAATCCTTTAAAGTAATATATCACAATTGGCAATGTAGTTATACCGGCAGATATAGTTACAGAAATCACATCTGCTATTTTTCGTGGTATTCTATTAATTTTTGAACTTATTTTCTTTGTATATATAAGAA
>JAZOVB010000222.1:0-1130 GCA_045658425.1 Clostridia bacterium
AGAAATAAATCAGATATGACATCTAAAAATTTTGAAAGTAATTTGAAAAATCTAAAAGGAACATTTGCTGTTGAAAGTATGACGGTTAGTGAGGAAAGTATTAAAAACCTCAAAAGAATTGACAGTGGTAAAGTAAGCTACACTGATGTAATCGAGGAATTGAAGCTTAAATATATGCAGAAGGTGTAACTATGTTTTCAAAATATGATGTTTATACGACTACTCAATCGATTTATTGCTATCACGATAGTAATGTGTTGAAAAATAAATTAAATATAAGAAATAACAAGCTTCTCAAAACTGCTGAAGAAGAAATTACATTGATTAAGCAAATGGAACTTTTAAAAAATCCGATAAAAGGTAATTTTTCAAAGGCACATCTTATGAATATACACAAGTTTATTTTTGAAGATCTTTATTCGTTTGCCGGAAAAATCAGACGAGAGCAAATAAGTAAAGCGGATACTATGTTTTATCCACCCAATTTGATAGATAGAGAACTTGATAAAGTGTTTGCTAAAATTAAAGAGAAAAATATGCTTAAAGAAACCGATGAAGCAAAGATTTTTGATAATTTAGCATATGTGATGGCAGAACTTAATATTATACATCCTTTCAGAGAGGGTAATGGTCGTTCTATCCGTGAGTTTATTCGCCTTATTGCAAAGCGTATGGGATATGATCTAAATTGGGGAAACATAGATAATGAGGAACTCTTGAAAGCATCAATAATGTCTGTTGATGATTATAAGGTGCTGATAAGGATGCTTGAGGCTTGTGTGGATAAAAAAACACGGTGATTAAAAAAGAGAAAGTCGAGTGGGAATAATATTTACAGAGCATAACTTGGGTTATGCTCTTTTTGTTGAACTTTTATATTATTTGTGATACAATAGGTTGTATCAGATATTACTGAGGTGAAAGATTATGAAAAAATTACTTATAGTAGTGGATATGCAAAATGACTTTATTGACGGTGCTTTGGGTACAAAGGAAGCAGAGGCAATAGTTGATAACGTAGTTGCAAAAATCTGTAATTTTAGTGGAGATATTTATGCGACTTTAGACACACATTTTGAAGATTATATGAATACAAGCGAGGGTGAAAAATTGCCTGTACCTCATTGCAT
>JAZOVB010000223.1:0-1008 GCA_045658425.1 Clostridia bacterium
TTGGTATCCGCTGCCTTAAGAACATTATAAGCGGATACGCAGGAAACCTCATGCTCTGATGATTCTCCTCCGAATAAAAACAAAATATTCTTTTTCATAAAATAAACCCCTTTTAAAATTTATATCAATCTAATCATTAAAAGACCAATTTTCTATTCCGTTATAGATACTTACCCCGTTTGGCGAAAGACCTTTTTTTATTTTATCCGAGCACTGTATACTCTCTTTTGTATAATAAAGACTTATATGGGGAAGCTCATCCTTAAAGATTTTCTGCACCTTTTCATAGCCTTTTTTCTTCATTTCATTATCATCAGTTAAAGAAATTTCCTTAAAGGTATTTATAAGCATACTGTTATAATATCCTGATACATTCCCGTCACCTGTAAATTTCTTCAAATCAAAATCCTCGCTCATGGGTACTGCTCCCAAAAGTGCCTCATAGCCCTCAAGCCAACAGCTTGATTTATATTCTTCAAAGGACACAACCGAAACCTTACAGTCAATCCCCACATATTTAAGGTTTTCGCTGATTTTATTGGCAACCTGAATTCTGAAATTATTATCGCTGTTAACAGTCAGTCTGAAAGACAGTTTCAAGTCATCTTTTTCCAAAATTCCCGTATTTACATCGGGAACAAACCCTTCGTTTTTTAAAATTTCCTTTGCCTTATCAATATTATATTCACCTTTTATATCATTATTTTCGCACCAGGAACCGGGGAAAAATGGTGTTTCGCACACAACCCCGTGTGAAAATAAAATATCGGCAACTATGGCTTCCTTATCAATAGCAAGTTCAATTGCCTTTCTTACATTCTTTGAAGAAAGCGAAGGAACTGTATGATTAAGCAGTAAAAATCCGTAGTTTGCACTTAAAAATTCAATTGATTTCACTCCGCTTTTTGGATTGGCAGAGTTTATATTTGTAAAGATATCCTGGCTGTAAATATCCGCCATACCGCTTGAGTAGGCATAATTTGCCGTTTCCTTATCGGGCATAAGCTG
>JAZOVB010000224.1:0-7774 GCA_045658425.1 Clostridia bacterium
AATTTATTAATCGTTCAAATTAATTCTGACTTAGTTCTGCTAGCTTTTCGCTTTGCATTTTCCATTTATTACCTTGGTTTGTTTTTTAAACTCTTTTAAAAAATCTCAAGGACCATCATATTGTTTAATTTTCAAAGACCGCAGCTATTTTTCATCAGCAACTTTTACATATTAACACATCCTAATTAATTTGTCAATACCTTTTTTATATTTTTTTTAGTTTTTTTATTTTTCTTTTTATATCACCTTAATCCCCTCATTTTCATAAGTTATAATAGTAGTCATTGTAGCGTGACAGTGGATACCCGAACCCGCCTCAAATCCTTTAAAATAGGCTTGCAGGTTCTACAAGAATTTTCAAATCAGGAAATTTATAAATTGAATGAGGCGAAAGCACAGGGAATATTGACTATATTCCCGAGCATTTTAACGAAATTATGTTAAAAATTTACAATTTGAAAACGCGGTTCGGATAACTACTGTCACGCTAAGATCAATGGCTTATCGGGAGGTGTCTATTTTTGAATAAAAAAATTCTCATTCTTGGCGGAGACTTAAGACAGCTTAGTGTTGCAGATGAATTTAAGGCAGAGGGATATGAGGTTTCTTTTTTCGCATTTGAAAACTGTGAACTTCCTATACCTTATTATATATATACAGATATTGACAGTGCTTTTGAGGAAAATAACATAATTATTATGGGGATGCCTGTTTCAAGAGATGGCATACATCTTAACACTCCATGTTCCAATCTTGCAGTTAAGCTTTCGGATATTTCAGAAAAGATAAAACCGGGGAAGAAAATATTTGGCGGAATTTTGCCTGAAATCTTTCAGGGAAAGAACTTTAAAAAAAACTCTGTGCTTTTCGATTACGGGAAAAAAGAAGACCTTATTATCAAAAATGTTATTCCAACCGCTGAGGGGGCAATTGCGGTTGCCATTGAAAACACTCCCTTTACTTTACATTCCTCAAATATTATTGTGTGCGGGTTTGGAAGAATAGGAAAAATTCTTGCAAAGGACCTTACCGCACTTGGCGCAAAAGTTACCGTTTCTGCAAGAAAGCCCGAGGATTTAGCCTGGATTGACTGCTTTGGTTACGAAAAAATCAAAACCAACCGTATTTACGAAACAATAAACAAATTTGACATTATATTCAACACAGTTCCTTTTACGGTAATTGACGAAGAGTGCTTAAAAAGAGTTAAGAAAAATGCTCTTATTATTGACCTTGCATCTGGAAACGGCGGTGTTGATTTAAAATATGCAAAACTTCTTGACATCAAGGTTATTCGTGCACTTTCCATTCCGGGAAAGGTTGCTCCCAAAACTGCAGGAAAAATAATCAAAGATACAGTAGACGATATTTTAAAAGGCAAATAGGAAAGGAGGGTATAGATTATGAATAATTTAAACATTGGCTTTGCACTTACAGGCTCATACTGTACTTTTTCAAAAACAATTCCCCAGATAAAAAAGTTAAAGGAAATGGGATATAATATTCTTCCCATTATGTCATTTAATGTTTATAAAACCGACACCCGTTTCGGAAAAGCCCAGGATTTTATAGAGGAAATTGAAACGGTATGTAATAACAAAATAATAAATTCAATCAAAGGAGCAGAGCCTATCGGTCCTAAAAATCTTATAGATGCACTTATAATCGCACCCTGTACGGGAAATACACTGGCTAAGCTTTCTTCAGGAGTAACCGATACACCTGTAACCATGGCTGCCAAGGCAATTATCAGAAATGAGAAACCCGTAATACTTGCTATATCCACAAATGACGGATTGGGAAATGCAGCTAAAAACATAGGAGCTCTTTTAAATTACAAGGATATATTCTTTGTTCCTTTCAATCAGGATGCTCCTTTTGAAAAACCCCGTTCTCTGGTTGCCGATATGGAGAAAATTCCTGATACCCTTTCAGAAGCTTTAAAAAGAAAACAAATACAGCCCATTATATATAAATAGATGATATATAGCTCTGACAGTATGTATGATGAGTTAAATGTTATTGAAAACCGGCAGGAGCAACAACCCCTGCCTTATAATTTTTTCACAGAACAATCTTAGCTCTGTTACTTTAGCAAAATTGCAAAAATACCGGAATACTGATGTATTCCGGTATTTTTTAATGTATGATATACTAAAAACAACAAGTCAAAATCATTTTCTCTTATGAGAGCGACCCTGACCACATCTTTTTTATCTTCTTACCTCTTCCCTGAAAGAAGGAACTAATTCTTTTAATTGTGCTCTGATTGTCTGCTCGTCCTCTTTTACTGCAGACTCCATAAGAGCATCAATATCCTTCACCAGTTTTTCATGGTCATACTCATTGGGACGGGCAACAAAGATTTTTTTATTCTTAGTGGAAGAAAGGCCTTCTTCATCCATTAAAAGTTCTTCGTATAGTTTTTCGCCCGGACGAAGACCTGTTACCACAATTTCTATATCCTCGCCTAATGTAAGTCCTGAAAGCTTTATCATTTTAACTGCAAGGTCATAAATCTTTACAGGCTGACCCATATCCAGTACAAAGATTTCTCCGCCATTTGCAAAAACAGCGGCTTCCATTACAAGCTGGGCAGCTTCGGGAATAGTCATAAAATATCTTGTGATGTCCCTGTGAGTAATTGTAACCGGTCCGCCCTTTTCGATCTGCTTTTTAAATATAGGAACAACTGAACCGTTACTTCCAAGAACATTACCAAATCTTACTGCGGCAAACTTAGTTTCACTTCTTCCGTTCATACTCTGAACAATCATTTCACACACTCTTTTGGAAGCCCCCATTATATTTGTTGGGTTAACCGCTTTATCGGTGGAAATAAGTATAACCTTTTTAACACCGTTTTCAGATGCAGAAAGACATACATTCAGAGTCCCTTTTATATTATTCTTAATCGCCTCGCAGGAAGAATCCTCCATAAGAGGAACATGCTTATGTGCAGCGGCATGGAAGACTATTTCAGGCTTATATTTCCTGAAAATCTTATCAAGACGTTCTTTATCTCTTACACTTGCAATTAACACATCAGTGTCAATTTCAGGGTGCTTTGACAACAGTTCATTCTGAATATCATAAGCATTATTTTCATAAATATCAAGGATAATCAATTTTTCGGGTCTGAAAGTTGCAATTTGTCTACATAGTTCAGAACCTATTGAACCTCCACCACCTGTTACAAGTATTGTTCTTCTGCTCAAGTGCGTTGAAATATCATCAATATCAAGTTCAACAACCTCACGGGAAAGTAAATCTTCAATCTGTATATCCCGGGCATCGGTTTTCATCTTAATTTTGCCGGATATTCCCATATTCCTTGGAAGAATTTTTATTTTACAGGAAGTATTTGAACATATATTTAAAATATCATATTTATCCTGCTCACTTATTGATGGTATTGCAATAAGAATTTCATTAACCTTTTTACTTTCGCATATTGAAACTATATCATCGCGGGTACCTAATATTTTAACTCCGTATATCAGACAACCTCTTTTTCTTAAATCGTCATCAACTGCACCCACAATATGGTATTTGGTTTCTTTATCAAGAAGAATACCTCTTATAGCAATTGCCGCCGCATTTCCTGCTCCGATTATAAGCAGATTTTTCTGTCCTCCCGTTACTTCCTTAAAATACCCTTCCATGAACTGGTAAATAACCTTTATACCGACTCTGACTGTCATAGAAAATACAAGAGCTACTATCCCTGAAGTGAAAATATATTTAAAGGATAAAAACATTTCATTGAAAAGCCCTGCGATTATTCCCAAAGTGGAAACTGCACCAATACCTGCCAGAACTCCCAATGTATATTCTTTGACACTTGTATACATCCACAGCGAACTGTAAAAGTTAACCATTTTTAGTGCTATAATTATTCCACAACCAGTTACTAAAACAGAATGGAATACAACAGGTTGTCTTAAAAACACCTGAAAATCATCTCTTATAAGAATTATTACAAGAAAATACGAAAGTGCTACGAGACAAAAATCTACTGCCATCAGCAGGAGTTGTTTTGAAAAATTTTTCATATTATATTACCTGCTCACCTAAAATTCTCATATAGTTTTCTTTAATTTTTTCCAATTCTTTTTCACCGTATTTTTTAGCAATATATTGATATGCTTTATCTATTTTTGATACTCTTGTACTAAGATTATGGGCATCCGACCCTATCAGGTCAACCTTTCCCTTTTCAAAGAACTTCTTTATAGTTTTCTTAAGCTTTTTGTCAATAAAACTATCCGCATTAATCTGAATATACATATCAAGCTCTAAAAACGGGTCTATCATAGAAAAATCATTTCTTTTCCCTATATATCTTTCTGCATGGGCAAGTATAATCTCCAGAGAATGTCTCATGGAAATATTATATATTTCCTTATATATCCAGCCATTTAAAAATTTATAGGGAAGCTCTATTAAAACTGCATTTGTATTTTCTATACACAGTTTTGACATATCAATTTGACAACACTCCACTGAAAAGGCAACTTCTGCACCTAATATAATCTTTGGAATGTCTATATTATTAGCGGACACATAGTCCATAAGTATTCTGTAACTTTCTGCACGTTCAGAAAGAAACTCGTCTACCTTCTTTTTTTTCACATAATAATGAGGGGTTGCAATAATGGTATGTACGCCCTGAGATTTTGCAAGTTCAAGCATTTTGACAGAGGTTTCCACATCTTTTGCGCCGTCATCAATTCCGGGCAAAATATGCGAATGAAAATCAACCATATAACCGCACTCCTTTATTATCAATAATAATAGTTGTTATACTGATAGTAATTCTTGTACTTATAATTACCATAACCAACCTTTGATGTATAAGAGTATGATGACATATCAACATCATTAAGTATAAAGCCAAGGACCTTCGCATTGGCAAACTCAAGGGAGCTTATTGCCTTATATACCATATCCTGAGTTGTAAACTTATGTCTTACAACAAATAGTATTCCGTCTGAAAGCTTTGCAAGTGCCGAAGTATCCGCAACTACATTAACAGGCGGTGTATCAAGGAAAATATAATCATAAGATTCTGATAAATCATCAAGAAGCTTTTCCATTCTTTCGTTTGATAAAAGCTCAATAGGATTAGGAGGAACATGACCTGCGGTAATAAAGTGAATATTATGTTCCTTGCTTATTTTAACACAATCTTCAACCTTATCAAATCCTCCCAATACATTGGAAAGACCTTTTTTATTATCGGATCCTAAATATCTGTGAAGCTTAGGTTTTCTTAAGTCACAGTCAATTATAAGTACTTTTGTATTTGCCATAGCAAAGGTAATTGCAACATTGATTGAGGTTAAGGATTTACCTTCGCCCGGGATGGAGGATGTTAAAATAATTCTCTTACATCCCTTATCATTGTTAAGAGCAAATAAAGTATTTGTTCTTGTTGTCTTATACGCTTCTTTTATATTGAACTTAGTATCATCATTGATAACATTTGCAACGTCATCTTCAAGCTGCATAGGTTTTTTACCTCTGCCAAATAAAGGTAATCTTATTTTCTTTTCCATCTTATTTACCTCCTCTTGTCATTGCAGATTCCAAGTCAGGAATAACACCGAGTATAGGTAAATCAAACTTGGAAACAAGATCGTCTTCATTCTTAACACGAGTATCAAGTAGCTCGATTATAAATATAATAACCGCACCTAAAATAGCGCCCAACAATATACCCAAAACAGTATTAAGAGTTTTATTAGGACTGGTAGGGCTTGTGGGAGTAGTAGCATCATCAACTACAATTACAGAACCGCCGGAGCCTATTCTTTCAACCTCAGACTGAGCATTGTCCAATATAAGCTCACATAACTGTCTCGCTTCAATTTTATCAGTACATTTCACTTCAACCTGAAGAACTTCGGTTTCATTTAAGGAAGAATATGTAACCATACCCTTTAGCTGATTGGCAGAATAAGCAGTACCGCTGTCTACAGCAATCTTATTGAAGAAAGTATTTGTGCTGAATATTTCTGTATAAGTATTAAGAAGTCTTGCAGCAGCATTTAATGTATTTATACTTTCTGCAGGTATTGTTCCATCTTCGTTCTGGTAATTGGTAGTATGCCTTACAAGAAGCTTACCAAACGAAGTATATTGTTCAGGAATAAAAACCTCTGTTACTGTGAAAAAGGTGGCTCCCATCAGCGCTGTACAAAGTACAAGTATCCACCATCTTTTTACGATCATGGAAAGAACTGACATTAAATTAATCTGATCATTCATTTTGTTTTCCTCCGTATTTATTTCTTCTAAAAGTCATAATGATACTTTTATATTTTATCATATATTTTGTCATATTGCAACTTAATTTTTAAAAAAATTTCATAAAAAAATATTGACTTTTCTTTCTTCTTGTATTATAATCTAATGGCTGTACTATGGGTACAGTATCCTTGCCCTTAAGGAGTTTAAGGGCCAAATGTCCAGAAGGAGGTGTAAGAAAATGGTTGAGATTAAAAACAAGTATGAGACTATATTCATTGTTAATCCTACATTAGACGAGGAAGCAATCAATGGTATAGTTGAAAAAATCAAGGCTTTAATTTCTGCTAACGGTGAACTTACAAATATTGATATTTGGGGTAAAAAAAGATTAGCTTACGAAATTAACGACTTAACTGAAGGCTACTATGTTTTCATTGAATTCACAGCAGTATCTTCATTCCCACAGGAACTTGAAAGAATCTACAAAATCACAGACGGTATCATTCGTGATATAGTTGTTAAGCAGGAAGACTAATATTTCATTAAAAAGCGAGGTATTTATTATGTTTAACAAGGCAATTCTTATGGGCCGTTTAACCAGAGATCCTGAACAGTCAACTTCACCAAGCGGTGTTGTTGTTACAAGATTCACTCTTGCCATTGACAGAAGATTTCAAAGACAGGGTGAAGAAAGACAGACTGACTTTTTAAACATTGTTGCTTTTAATAAAACTGCAGAGTTTGTTAAAAAGTATTTTATCAAAGGTCAGTTAGCTTTAGTTTCAGGTTCAATTCAGACAAGATCGTGGGACGGACCGGACGGTCAGAAGCGTTATGCTACTGACATCATCGCAGAGGAAGTTAATTTTGTCGGAAGCAAGAAGGACAATCCGCAGGGCGGTGCTGAGCAATCAGTTTCAACAAAACCTGCCGATGATGAATTCATGCCTCTTGATGACGACGATAAGCTACCATGGTAATTTACTAAATATCAGTATATAGGAGGTGTGCCCGAAATGGCAGAAATGGAAAAGACTTTTAAAGCCAGAAGACCTAAGAGAAAGGTTTGTCAGTTCTGTGTTGAAAAAGCTACTTCAATAGATTACAAAGATGTTCCAAAGCTAAGAAAGTATCTTTCTGAAAGATCTAAAATTCTTCCAAGAAGAATTACAGGTACTTGTGCTAAACATCAGAGACAGTTAACAACTGCTATCAAAAAGGCAAGACATATTGCTCTTGTTCCTTTCGTAACAGACTAATAGTACTAAATAATAGCAGGTGCATTTCACCTGCTATTTTATTTTCAGAATATATATGAGAAAATTGGGTGGTCGCGCTTAAAAGCATCGGCTTTTAAGTGAGGAAAGTCCGGGCTTCACAGGGCAGGATGCCGGATAACGTCCGGTGGAGGCGACTCTAAGGAAAGTGCAACAGAAAATTACCGCCGTATTACTACGGTAAGGATGAAAAAGTGAGGTAAGAGCTCACTAAGTATGCGGGAGACCGTGTACTTGTGTAA
>JAZOVB010000225.1:0-4165 GCA_045658425.1 Clostridia bacterium
TCCATATCAACCATTTCCTTAAGGTCTGCGTAATCCCAAGCTTCAATCTTCTGGATCTCATGTGAAGTTCTGAAACCGTCGAAAAAGTTAAGGAAAGGAACTCTGCCCTTGATAGTTGCAAGGTGAGCAACTGCGCCAAGGTCCATTACTTCCTGAGGGTTAGACTCAGCAAGCATAGCATAACCTGTCTGACGGCAAGCATATACGTCGGAGTGGTCTCCGAAAATGTTAAGTGCGTGTGTCGCAACACAACGAGCAGATACATGAATTACGTTAGGAAGCAATTCACCTGCAATTTTGTACATATTGGGTATCATCAAAAGAAGACCCTGAGATGCTGTGTAGGTAGTGGTAAGAGCGCCTGCTGCAAGTGAGCCGTGAACAGCTCCTGCGGCACCTGCCTCTGACTGCATTTCTACCATTTTAACTGTTTCACCGAAGATGTTTCTGGCAGGCTCGCCAAAAATGTTCTTATCGGTAGCTGACCAAGCGTCTGTAACCTCGGCCATGGGGCTTGAAGGTGTGATGGGATATATAGCAGCAACTTCTGTAAACGCATAGGACACGTATGCAGCAGCGTTGTTACCATCCATGGTCATCATTTTCTTTGCCATTGTAGTTTCCTCCTTGATAATCTATATTTATCTAATGTAAATATTTAACCTTATATATTATAACACACCCATTTCAATATTTCAAATGATTTTTATTATTTTTTCTTATTTTCGGTAATTTATATATAAAAAAACCAGTTTTTTTGTAAATTGTATTGTAAATCAATATAAAAGTCATCAAAAATCCTGTAAATTCGCTGAACACAAAAAAGAAAAGATAGCCGAAAACTCCAAATCCCGGAACAAAAAATATTATTCCCAAAAGTTTTACAATACCCGATACTGTTCCGATAATAAGTGAATAAATCTGCTTTCCCATTCCGTTAAAAATACTCATACCGCTCATATTGAAAAACAAAAACGGAAGACTTAAGCTTAACATTCTTACATAAAAGGCAGACTCCTCTGAGCCATAAACAATATGTGTAATAGTTTGTGAAAAGGAAAAAAAGAATATGAGAGAAGCAATCCCTGTCAGAAAAGCGGCGGAAAGCACCAGTACTGTTTTACTCTTTAGTCTTTTTATATTTCCGCTTTCCTTTGAAATTTCAGGAAGGACAAGTACACAAATTGCTCCGATTACTATTCCCGGAAAAAAAACAAGAGGGGCGGCCATTCCTTTGATAAGCCCCAATGCACTTACACTCATAGAATTGGTAAGTCCTGAGGTTACAAGCTTCAAGGGAAGAAGGATATTTTCAACCGTATGGAGAAAAGAGCCTATATACCCTGTAAATGCTATGGGCAAAGCGTTTTTTATTACATCCTTAAAGTAATTTTTCTCAGTAAAGGTATTTTTAATATAACGAGAGGTAATTTTATAGGAAAATACAAGGTAGAGCATAGAAATATACTCTCCCAGAATTATTCCCAGGCTTACCGTAAATATTCCCTTTTCAAGCCCCAATGAAAATCCCTTTGAAGCAAACAGGAATACAAACGCCGTTCTTATTAACTGTTCAAGAAGCTGACCTTTTGCAGGATACCCTACTCTTAACAGTCCGTTAAAGTAACCGCTGAGCGATGAAAATACACCTATAGCAGGAAAGGTAAGAGTAACAGCTCTGATACTCAACAAGGTTCTCGAATCCTTTAAAAGCATATAAGATATATACTCACCGAATATAAAGAACACTCCCGTTACAAACAAAGAGACAACCCCTGTGATTATAAGGGCTGTCCTTAAAATTTTCTTTGCGTTATTTGTATTTTTGGAAACAAGCCTTGAAACAGTCTGACTCATACCAAAGGAAGCAAGACCTGCGCCGAAGGTATAAACTGAAAGCACAAGATGATAAAGACCGCACCCCTCAGCTCCTGCCGCCTTTGACAAATATATACGAAATAAAAAGCCAAGCCCTTTTATCATTACCGAAGAAAAAATAAGGCCGCTTATTTTTTTAATTAAAGACTTTCTCATAAATACACCTCGTATTTATAAGTGTATTTAAAAATCTTTAAAGTTATTACTTTACTTAATTAAAAGTCAAGGAAATACTGAGTCTGTATTCATTTCATAATGTAAAAATCCAAAGAAATAAGAAAAAGATGTGGCAAGCCACATCTTTTTTACTTTACATAGGAGGGAAAAATTCTTCAACAGGGAAGCAAAGATTTTTAAATACATTGCACGGATCCTCATCAGTTGAGCCTTCACATTCTTTTTCAGGAATACAAAAATCATAAACAGGAATCATAAGCTGAACATTTCTTTCAAGCTTTACAATAGTGAAAATACCGATTGTTACATAGATGGTTTTACTGTCACCCGAGGAAACAAGGTCATCCTCAAAGCAACAGCAGATAGGTCCGGGAACTGCGGTAATATCCACATCACAGCAACAGTTACACTTATTATTTTCAACAAGCTTTGCATTAAGAGCAACCGGATCAACAACCTCAACTACTGAACGGGGAAGATTTGTTTTAACAGCTTCCGCTACATCCTGTTCGTTAGGACGATACTGTGAAGAGTAAATTCTTGCATTACCCTCTGAACCGTAAAGAATAATTTTCTTGTCAAAGGTTGCAAGACCTTCAACCGTTGTAGGTCTTCCGCAACCTGTAAACAAGTCAAGTGTAATTTTAAAGAAGTATTTTACGCTTACTGTGTAATAGCCTTTATTAAAAGCTACGGGGTCAACATCTGAATACACCCAGATTATTTCCGCATTTTTAATTTTTACGCTGATTGCACGGTCTGCAATTTCCTGCCCTGCACGGGTTAAGTAGACTCTTAAATCTTCAAGACAGTCCTTTTCCCTGCAAGAATCATAAACCTTATCGGTATGAATACAGACTTTATCCTTAATATTGCCAGTAGCACTACAGTTACATTTATCTGCCATTACTATAACCTCCATAAACTGTTTAGAGATGTTATATCTCATTACCATTTTATGAAGGAATGCAGAAAAAGGTTAATTATCTTTTATCATCACAAGATTATAAACTTCTCTTTTGGGAAGATTTCTGTCCTCCGCACATTTTTTTATGGCTTCTTTTTTGTTAAAGCCCCGTTCTACATAATAATCTATATGCTCCTCTAAAGACATTGATGAAAATAAATCGGTTTCCTCAACTATATCCTCCGCACCGCTTACACAAAGTACATACTCACCTTTAGGCTCTTTTTCGTTGTAGTAAGAAATTGCATCAGTTACAGACATTCGTAAGGCTTCGTTATGAATTTTGGTAAGCTCTCTTAAAATTGCAATATCACGATTACCGAAAACCTCATTGATACATTCCAAGGTGGAAACAAGCTTATGGGGTGCTTCATAGAAAACAAGAGTATATTTAATATTTTTTATTTCCTCAAGCTCCTTTATTTTATCCTGCTTTTTATGGGGTAAAAAGCCGTAAAACATAAAACGCTTAGAGTCAAGACCGCAAAGTGTCATTGCAGTTATTGCAGCACAGGGGCCCGGAAGAGATTCAATTTCAATGCCGTTTTCAATACATTCTTTAACAAGCTGTTCCCCGGGGTCAGAAATAACAGGTGTTCCTGCATCTGAAACCAAAGCAACATTTTTCCCTGATTTAAGCTCGTTAATTAAAACTGCCCCCTTATACTGTTTATTATGCTCAAAATAGCTTATAAGAGGTTTTTTAATATCAAAATGATTAAGAAGCTTTAAAGTGTGCCTTGTATCCTCCGCAGCAATAAGGTCCACCTCATTAAGTGTATCAAGAACTCTTAAGGTGATATCCTTAAGATTGCCGATGGGAGTTGCACATATATATAGTTTTCCATACATAACAATCATCCTTTTTAAAAAAAGGGATGTTTAAAAAGTTCAGACTTTTTAAACACCACCTTTATGTTTTGTCAGTAGGGGATAGGAAAAAATCTTCAGAATGGGCGAATTTAGCCCCAAAAGGGTAGCTACCCGAAGCTGTATACGATACAGCGAGTGGCTAAATTCGTTCATAACCAAAAGCATAAATTACAAAGATTTTGAAAAAATCTTTACCTTTTTAATAGTTTTTTTAAAAATATCTTTTCTGAACTATTGATATACCTTGCTTTTGGTGGTCTGGAGTTTTTT
>JAZOVB010000226.1:0-1470 GCA_045658425.1 Clostridia bacterium
AATTCTTATAAGCTCGTTATATGCCTCCTTGCTTTTTTTCCCTGTATAACGATAGGATTTTATATGCTCCTTTATCCACATAAGCACATTGACAACCGCAGTATGTGTATTCTCGGTAGCCTCATTGTAATCCCCTGAAACAGTATCCATAATTTCCTTATTATCCATTTTTTCCCCTTTAAATTATAAAATAAATTGTAATATACATATAAAGATAAACCAGACCGAAACAAATAACGCCACATTTAAGCCTGTATCAATCCTTCGTTTTAAAATTCCGCCTTTTCCGTAACAGCAGAATATAAATACGGTTATACCGCTTAACATAAAGGAGGCTGTATCAATACATCCCTTTATATATTCCGAGGCTGTAAAGCTTCTTAAAACCGCCGCCAATACGGCAAAAAGAACAATAAGCATAAGCATATAAAGTCTTGTAAAGCAGGTTCCGTATTTTATATTATCCATTTTAAAGACGGTAACCCTACTTTTATTTTCCTTAGAAAAACCGTATAGCTTTTCAGCCGCCTCTTTATACTGTACCCCTGCTCTTTTTTTGCTCTTTTTATGAAAATAACCGTAAAGAGCTGTATATATCGGGTCATAGCTCAGGGCAGAATTTTCCGTTTTTTCAAGACTTTCCTCAAGATACCTGTTAATTTTTTCCGTATCCTTAATATTAAGACCGTTTCTCTTAATATCCTTATTTTTAAAGTTCACAATAAGCTGAAGGTCAAAATCCAAGGTTTCACTGTCTTTAAGATTTGCCGCTTCAGTAATAAGACTTAAAAGCTTTCCTCTCTCTTTTTTATTAAGACAGTATTTCTTATACCCCTTTTCCCCCTCTGAAGTTCCTGATGGCACGGTTCCGAATAAAAGACCTGTATAATCGGTTCCTGTTTCCTTAAGAGGTATTCCCTCTTTAACCGATTTTATAAGCTTTATTATATCACGGCTTTTTTCGTCAAGAACTACACTGTCAATAAGACGGCTGTAAAACTCATCGTCTTCCATGCAAAGCCATTTATTCTTATCCCAGTAAAGAGGCTCGGTAAATTCTAAAAAAACTTTATCGAGAAAACGGGAGGCTACGGGAATATCATAGGGGGAAATTCCTGTATCTTTAGTAAACGCCTTAACCTTTTCCCATCCCTCCATAGCGGTAAATTCGTCAGTTACGGTAAATTCTTCGAATACAAATTCTGAGTATTTTTCCGAAAGTGCTTTTAAAAACACAACGCTTTCTTTTAAATTAAGATTTAAACAGTCATTTTTTATTTTCAATATATCATCTGAATTTTCAGCATTGTAAAGAAGAACATCCGAATAAAATTTTTCAATTTTTTTCGGGTGATTTAAGGAAATATCCCTCTCAATTATATAATAAAGCTCCTCATCCTTTTCCCTGACAAGCTTAAGAGACCCGTTTATATCGCAATCCTTACAGGCAAGAAATTCAAACATATCGGG
>JAZOVB010000227.1:0-1249 GCA_045658425.1 Clostridia bacterium
GCCGCTTATGTATATGCCTTTTTCCTTTTCTTCTTCAAAAGAAATAATACCTTCCATATTAGTAACGCCTGCTTTAGTCGCAAAGGTATTATCAGCATTTAAAATACCTATGTTTTCAATCATACCAATGGATTTAAAAGACTCAAACAAAAGGCTGTAGTCTTCTCCATCGCTATAAAGTTTTGCAGCAAAGTTTGCCATTGTTGCAAGATTTTCTCTGTCAGATGTTAACTGCAGAATAATATCATCCTTTATCTGCTTGGTCTGAACATGAAGAGTTTCATATTCTTCCTCTTCGGTTTTATTATATAAATAACTTACCATAGCAAGAAAAACCGCGCATAACAATATCGCGGTGACAAACGTGTATAGAATATTATGTTGTTTAGATTTTTTCTTTCCGTATTTTATTGCCATAACCATTACCTCTTAAATACATAACGCTTTCAAAAATCACATATACCCGTATAAAATTATATCATATATAATTCAAATTTTCAATATTTTTTTCTATTTTTCTGCAAATAACTTAATTTTTAACAATAAACACTAACTTTTATGCAAAAAAAGTTTATTTGTTTTTTCTTCCATCTTTTTAAACAAATTAATGTTTGTGTTGCTAGATAAGGTAAATACAAATTTAGAAGATGAAAGATTATGAAATAATAGAAGAAAAATAAAGCCTACATGGATGGCTTTGGCTATGTAGCACCGAGTAAAACTAAAACAATAATAGTTAGACTCAGAGGGTGACATAAATAAAATAGTAGGCACAATTTCTCTTCTCTATTCTCTTTTATCTCTTATCTTGAAACGACAATTTTTAGCGAAGAGAGAAGAGAGAAAAGTGAAAAGATAAGAGTACAAAATAAATGTAAAGAAATTTTAAGCGATATACTCGCTTACGCTCGTACGATATATTTGCTTTGCAAATTCGATATAATCTCACTTTGTTCGATTGCGATATGCTATAAATTCCTTTTTCTCGTTGCCGTAGGCAACATATCGCATTACGCAGTAATATATCGTACCGAAGGTATATCGCAAATTCCGTCAGGAATTTATATCGCGGATAGAACGTAAGCGTTCTATCTTACTTACTTACCTTAGGAAGGCTGTCGTATGAGTTTGTGTAGTTACCGCTGTCATAAGCACGCTGAAGCAGTGCCATATATTTGTCAAGGCCAAGACCGTTCATACCCTTAACATACGCATCCCAATCCTTATCAAGGTCAAGCTCGCCTGTTAC
>JAZOVB010000228.1:0-13862 GCA_045658425.1 Clostridia bacterium
ACTACCTGTCAATTTAATATTTTTAAAGGTTGCATTACCTGCTTTTCTGAATAGTCCTGTTGCTACATCGGTATTTTCGGTTATATTAACATTAATAGTTCTCATTTCTTCGGCTGTTGCATCACTGTTTACACCGATAAGCTCTCCTGAAAATGTTTCTATACAAGTTGTAACTGCATCGGTTATATCAGCTGTTACAACATATTTTCCCGACGGATTATCTGCTACTTGAGATAAATCCTGTAAAGATGCTATTTTATAATATCCTTTATATGTTCCCTCTGCTACAGTCTGCAAACTGCTTTGAGCATATACATCGGAAACAGGGAAAATAAAGTTTGACATAAGTAAACACAAGCACAACATATATGATAAAAATTTTTTCATAACGTTTACTCTCCTGTTATTTATTTTGCCGACGAAAAAATACTATCCCATAATTACTTTTACAGTATGTTCCCCGCCGTCTGCAATTGTAAGTATATTTGAGTAAATTTTATTGCCGTCACAGAAAATCTCTTTTACACCTTTTTCGGCGCTATCAGGATTTTCTATAGTTATATTAAAGGTTGTGTTTTTGAAAACTCTTTTAATTTCCAGATTTTTTATATTCTTTGGTATGCAAGGGTCAATCATCAGACCGTCATAATGAGGCTTTATTCCAAGAATAGCCTGAGATACAGCCACAAAATTCCATGAAGCAGTGCCTGTAAGCCAACTGTTTTTCGCCTGCCCGTGATGAACAGCATCTTTGCCTGCTACCATTTGTGAATACACATACGGTTCCATTTTATGGATTTCACTTATATCTTCTAAGTAAGCAGGTGCAATTTTTCTATACACCTCAAAGGCTCTGTCGCCACGGCCCAGTTCAGTTTCGGCAATCATAATCCATGGATTGTTATGACAGAATATACCTGCATTTTCCTTATAACCCTCAGGATATGTAGATATTTCCCCTAAGTTCAGATAATATTTTGAGTATGGAGGTTGCTGCAATACAATACCGTAATCTGTATCAAGATATTTTTCTACACTGTCAAGAGCTTTTTTGGCAAAACCGTTTTCCTTGCCAATACCTGCCATAACGCACATTCCCTGAGGCTCGATATAAATTTTACCTTCATCACATTCATAGCTTCCGACTTTATCGCCATTAGCATCGTATGCACGCAAAAACCATTCAGGATCACTGCCGTATTTCAAGGTTTTTTCAGTCATATCATCTATATGCTGCTTTGCTTTCAGTGCCTCTTCTTCTTTTCCATATCTTTTACTAATTTCAACAAACTCCTTACCTGCATATACAAATAATCCTGCAATAAAGACTGATTCCGCTACTTTACCTTCTGCTGTTCCGTATATCTGGAAGGATTCTCCTGGCTCCTCAGAATAGCAATTTAAATTTAAACAGTCGTTCCAGTCTGCTCTTCCGATAAGAGGAAGACCGTGAGGTCCAAGATTATTTACAACGTGATAAAATGAATTTTTAAGGTGGTCGTACAATGTTCCCAAGTTATCAGGATTGCAATCATAAGGTACCATTTCATCAAGAATCGAATAATCTCCTGTTTCTTTAATATAAGAAGCTGTTCCGCATATTAACCACATAGGGTCATCATTAAAGCCACCACCTATTTCGTTATTTCCTTTTTTAGTAAGAGGTTGATATTGGTGATAGCACCCACCATCTTCAAACTGGGTTGCCGCTATATCCAAAATTCTCTCTCTTGCTCTGTCGGGAATAAGATGCACAAATCCCATTAAGTCCTGATTCGAATCTCTGAATCCCATACCGCGTCCTATTCCTGATTCAAAATAGGATGCCGAACGGGACATATTAAATGTTACCATACACTGATACTGGTTCCAGATATTTACCATTCTGTCAAGTTTTTCATCTCCACTTGACACGATATAGGTACTAAGAAGATTGTTCCAGTATTCTTTAAGTTTTAAAAATGCTGAATTAGTTTTTTCTACTGTATTATATTTCTCAAGCATTTCCCATGCTTTTTCTTTATTTATATTTCCTTTTTCATCCCATTTTTTATCTTTTTCATTTTCAACATAACCTAATACAAAAATAAAACTTTTATTTTCGGAAGGTTCAAGTATGATTTCATGACTAAAAGATGCTATCGGATGCCATCCACTTGCTTTAGAATCAGCTGATTTGCCCTTATTTACACATTCAGGTTTATCAACTCCGTTATAAATTCCAAGGAAAGAATCACGGTCTGTATCAAATCCGTTTATCTTTTTATTTACACCGTAAAATGCGTAATGATTTCTTCTTTCACGGTACTCGGTTTTATGGAAAATAGTATTATTCTCTATTTCCACTTCACCTGTACTCAAATTTCTTTGATAATTGGTCATATCATCATAAGCATTCCATAAACAAAATTCAATGTAAGAAAAAAGCTTGATTTTTTTAGTTTCATTGGTTTCGTTTAAAAGAGTTATTTTATGAATTTCACAATCATCTCCCACAGGGACAAACATCAGTTGCTCTGCTTTAACACCGTTTCTTGCACCTGAAATTTTACTGTATCCCATTCCGTGACGGCATTCATAAAAATCAAGTTCTGCTTTAACAGGTTTCCATGAAGGCGACCATACATCCCCATTATCATTTATGTAAAAATATCTTCCGCAATTATCAACAGGAATATCATTATATCTGTATCTTAAAATTCTTCTTAAACGAGCATCTTTATAGAAACAATATCCGCCTGCAGTATTTGAAACCATAGAAAAGAAATTTTCAGTTCCAAGATAATTGATCCATGGATACGGTGTCTTCGGGTTGGTAATTACATATTCTTTATTTATATCATCAAAATGTCCGTATTTCATTTTATATAATGAGTAAAGTTACTCATCGATCCTCCAATCTGCCATTTTACTAATTTTATAATTGTATTCCGACTGTTGTTTTTCCTCCTTTGGAAATTGAAAAACAACTGACATTTGAATTTCAGAAACATTTGTTAAATGTATAGCTAATTTTTTATAGTTTTCATTTTTGCTTTCAAGTTGGTGCATAGGTGTTGATGTCGGCAATTTAACAGCCGGCACAACTTCAAACTTGGCATCAATTTTATCCGATACTATCTTAACAAGCATTCGGTGCCCGTCTTTACTTAGACATGCGGTTTTGCCATCCTCTGAAAGCTTTATATCTATATCACAGGTTGTAAGAGCAAACCAATATACTTCGGATGGTTTTGTCATCTGCACTTCATCCTGCACTACAATAGCAGTTCTGTTATTTGTAAACAATAAACCTCTTTTTGCACTATGCACTTTTTCTTTTCCGTTTGCTTCTGTTAAATCGGCTATTGCCAACGCACTCTTCTCTCCGCTTTCAAAACGAATAATCGGAGAAAAACTGTCAACAACCTGATCAGGTCCTTTATCGGGATTAATAATTAAAGTATTATGGCTTTCTGCTCTTGAAGAATAATATGTCCATCTGGGATCGGTTGCTTTTGGCTCGAAATATCCGGGCAGAACGTAATTCCCCATTCCAAGTTCTGTAATCCATCTTATTCCTTTGGCATCAATAATAAAATTGCCACTGTCGAGCTGACAATGATTAAAATTATTTATTCCTGCATGAAGCCCTGTATATATAGCATCAGGATTATTCCATCCGCTTCTCATAAATACCATTTCCAGACCTTTAAAATATTTATCTAAAGGGAGTTCAACGGATTCCTTAACTAAATTTTTATCATAATAGATAAAATCATAGGCTGTCGCTGTTTCAAAAGCAAACATATTTCTGGATATACCATTATCATAAGTTTCTTTGATTTCATTGTATCTTATCGTTGCAAGAGAGGGGTCTTTCGTTTTATAAGAAAACCACATAAACATCTCGGATGAGATAAGACCTGTACCTGAATCGTGATAATTCCAATGCATTTTAGCAGCCGGCTCATCAGGATTTTTCGATGTTCCCATTACATAAGGCTTATAATAACATGTATCAGAAAATCCCGGCACATCAAAAAGTCCGTAGTTTGTTCCAAGCACACTGTCTAAGGTCATAATAAAATACGAAACATAAGATGTACCGTATGCCCAGTATGAAGGTCCTTCATGGTAGCCTCCGTTCGAAGCATAGGCAAAAAAGGATTTTTCAAGTGACAATAAAACATTTTGAAGCAAATAACTGCATTCGGAAGGATACTTATCAATTACCGAAAGAGCGGCAACTCCCAAGCCCGAATTTGAAATCTGGTTCCAATTGGAGTCAGCATCTATCCAACCACGTCGTCCCCACGCATTATCGCATGTTCCCTGATAAGCCGTTACACCTGCCATAATGCCTTTTTCAAATATTGCAGTTTCTATTTTTGAAAGAGCTCCGTCAATATTTTTTAAATAATCAAAACACCAGTCATAAGCGATTGCCATATGAGTCATCAATTCACTGCAAATAAGAAATTCTTGAGGATGCCAGTCTTTTACATCAGAAAGACTGTTCATAATTTCATAAGCCGCCTTGGCGTATTTTTCTTCTCCGGTTATCTGCCACATAAATGAAAAGTCTCTTAATCTGTTTTTATATTTAGGACAATACCAATTACCTGCAGGGAAGCCATCTTCCCTGCATTTTTCGGTAAATTGAAGTACTTCGGTTATATCGAGCGATAAATCAACCTCTTCTTTTAACCTCTCAAACATAAATTTTAATTTTTCATCACTTCTGAGTTCTTTTTTAATTCTTGCGAATGCGCCTTCATCCGCCATAATCCGCGGATGCGAAATATCAGAGTTGTGCTTTTTATAGTCCGATAATATTTGTAATGAGTCAGGACGCAAAAAATTAAACTCTTTTATTTCAAATTCCCTTTTTATATTCTGACCGTCAAAATATGTATATTTCATAGTTATTCACTTATCTTCCATTCGCTCATAGGTACATATTCATAATTGTAATCCGGTTCTTCTTCGCCTGGCTCAAGCAACTGGAATACAACTGCAAGATTTAAACTTTCAATATCCGTAAGATGAATTGTCAGCTTATGGAAAGCACCGTTGTTATACTCCAATTCGTGAGTAGGTGGAGATGAAGGTAATTTTTCTGCCTTCATTTCAGTAAATTTTACATTCGGATTATCAGACACAATCTGAACATGCATACGTTTTTCTCCGTTTTTCAAAATTGCTGTTCTTCCGTCTTTTGAAATATTAATAACATTATTCATCATAGTTGTTACAAACCAATAAAATTCTGACGGATTACGCATAGTAATTTCATCCTGAACTATAATTGCAGTTCTGTCATCAGTAAGGAACAATCCCCTGTGCATATCTTTAACTCTGCCCGAGCCATACGCAGGAAACAAATCTACTATTGCCATCGCACCTGACGGTTTGCTTTCGTATCTTATAACAGGAGAATCACTTGTATATAACTGATCTGCATATTGGTTTGGATTAATTACAATTGTATTATGGCTTTCTGCTCTTTCTCTGTAATAATTATATCTTCCCGACCATTGGCCACGCCAGAAGTACTGAGGAAGTTGATAATTATCCATTCCAAGGTCGTGTGCCCATCTTATACCGTCCGCTTCAATGATAAAGTTACCCGCATCCATCTGCCCGTGGTTTATATCATTTCTCCCTGCGTGAATACCTGTATAGATAGCGTTTCTATCATTCCAGTCACTTCTCATATACACAGATTCTATACCTTTAAAATATCTGTCTAAAGGCATATTTATGTTCAGATTGAAATTGTCCTTATTATAATAGATGAGATCATACGGTGTAGCAGTTTCATAACCGCTTAATTTAGGATTTAAATTAGCAGCATCAATATCTTTAATTTCCTGATATCTTAAACCTGCAAGATTCGGATCTCTGAGCTTATCCGCAAACCACATATACATACTCGATGAAATGAGTCCCGTACCTGAATCGTGATAGTTCCATTGTCTTCTGATGCCCGGCGCAGACGGATTATCTGCAAGGCCGGTAATATAAGGCCTGTAGTAACAAGTCTGTGCTATACCGGGGTGGCATATAACTCCGTATGTTGTTCCCATTGCTCTGTCAAGTGCCATCATGTACCATGTTAAATAATTGGTACCGTAAGCCCAGTAAGACGGGCCCTCAAGATATCCACCGTCAGGATAATAGTTTTCATTACCTAATTCCATAAAATATATAGTTTTGCTTATAAGTTCACTGCATTCTTTTGGATATTTATCTATAAGGGCAATAGATGCAATCCCACAACCTGCGTTAGAGATATGATTCCAGTTAGTGGTAGCATAAATCCATCCGCTTCTTCCGAAGAAATTATCATTTACTACATCTTCATAGGTGCCCTCATAAGCTGTTACACCAGCCCTAACACCTTTTTCATATATAGCTTTTTCAATCTTTTCAAGTGCACCGTCAATTGTAGACAAAAAGTCATAACACCAGTCATAACCTATTGCCATTGCCGTCATAGTTTCACTGCAAATAAGGAATTCGCCCGGACGCCAGTTCTTAACCTCAGCCATATTATCCATAATTTCATAGACTGCTTTTGCGTATTTTTCTTCCCCTGTAATCTGCCATAAAAACGAGAAGTCTCTTATACGGGTTGTATACAAAGCACAAGTCGCATTACCGGTAGGTAAACCTTCTGCTTTATTTTTCTCAATAAAATCTAACACTTCCGTTAAATCAAGCGTCTTATCGGTAGCTTCTTTTAAAACATCATATATCCATTTTGCAATCTCATCATTTGCAATATCATATTTTATTCTGTCAAATGTTTCTTTGTCTGCTATAATACGAGGATGTTGACCTGCATCAACATTTTTATAAAAATCTTTTAAAACTTGCTCTGCGCTTGGTCGTTCATAAGCTACTTCCTCAATAAGATTTA
The DNA here is from genome assembly GCA_045658425.1 of Clostridia bacterium. Taxonomy (GTDB): domain Bacteria; phylum Bacillota; class Clostridia; order UMGS1840; family HGM11507; genus SIG450. The sequence goes on from JAZOVB010000228.1 coordinate 6,908, forward strand.
CTATAACTTCATCCTCTGTTCCGTCTGTCTTATATATACCCTTTGTGTCTGAAATTATTATCAAGCCCTTCGCATCCCAGAAAACTTCTTTTCCAAATGCTTCGGCTGTAGCTCTCAAAGGAACAAAAGTACGCCCGTCTTCTATACAGGGAGCTATATCTAACTTTTTGTCTTCCCCGTTTATGCTTGCGTTTGTTGAGTTTATCCTGTATTGAATATTTTTATCCTGATATTCAATATAAACAGTTTCTTCCTGCTCATTATATTTAACATTTGCCCCTAGACTTTCTGCAATAAAACGTACAGGAACTAAAGTTACATCATTTTTAATGTATGGAGCAACTTTATTATTATTTTCGTCAACCCTTTGTTTTACACCGTTAACTAAAGCAAATGGAGAATTGGCACATAATACTATAGCATCAAGTGCTTTTTCAAACCCCGGTGCTTTTTCGCCTTCTTTGAGAGGTTTAGGTATTAAATCAGTAGGTTTGAAAAATGGGTCAGTATTAATTACAATTGTATCAATTGCAATATGATATTTTTGTCTGCCTCTTATTTTTAAATCATATACTTCTCCGGGCACCATTTCTTTTGTTGTTATCTGAAACCATTCTGCTTCATCAGGTTTGGCTGTGAAATTAAGCATAGTCCATGGCTGATTGTTATATGAAATAAATGCATTTTGACCTGAACCGTTAATTGTATCAGCATAATGTCTTATCCATATCTGATATGTTCCTTGGATATCAGCTCTGAATTTAAGATATATATCAGGGTCTTCTTTTTCCATTGGTTCTATTTTATTTTCAAGATTGAACAAAACAGCTTTCCCGCCTATATACTTTGTATCATTCTGCTCGATATATGTTGTTAAATTATTGGTCCAGACATCTTCTGCTTCCATATATAAAAATCCGTTTTTTGTATCAATAGGACTCACAGAAGGAGCTGCATCAACTATAAAAGAAGCATTTGAAAATGTTATAACCATGATTAAAAATATGTTTATATACTTTTTCAACCTGTTTTTCATCAATATCTCTCCTCGTTTTATATTTTGAGAATAACCATACCCCTTGGCTGAGAACTTCTGAACTGCATAATTATTATGCTTGCCGGAGTTGTCTGTGAAGAAGTATCATATAAATCTGCAACACTTCCGACACTTATCTGAGGTTCTCCTTTTGTATAATCGCAAACCATTATATTAAATTTACCCGCATCATAAATTGCGTCTATATTCCATTCTCCGATTGTACTGCCTTCGCAGTATGCTTTTTTCTGCTCGTTATAAATGGTAACTCCTGCCGCATCCTTTAATAAGAAGCCTTCGCTGTTAACATTAAGAACAGTACTTGCTTTGGAATTTCCTGTACTTTTGTTTATAATATATCTTACAAGAATATTGCTTCCGTCAATTGAAGATACAACAGCTAAATCCTGTGCTCTGTATCTTGCTCCGGAATCAAGTCCGTTCTGATCATCGCATTTAAACGCTTTCACATCACATAGATATACAGGACGTACATAAGCAATTTCGCCGTTATAATTGGTTCTGTATCTTATTATATCTCCGGGTAATATTTTGTTGTTTTTACGTTCATCGCTTTCTTTGCTTTCAATTTGTGCTCTTATTGAACTAAACCAGGTCATATCCCACATATCATTGTAAAACTGTTCATTGTAGTAATCATAATTTACTATAAATTCTTTTCCTCTGCCTTCTTCAAGACCATAGATTTTTATAGTATCATTACCTTCTTCATCAACAACATGAGTAACTTTTTTTACAACAAACATTTGCTTATCGTGGATTTCACTTTCATTTTCTCCAAGTGATGTAAATCCGCTTGTTGCACTTTGCTGAAGAAGAATATAATCTACATAATAGGAATCAGGATCCATATTAAAAAGCTGAACTGTGTATGCTTTATCATTACCAAGTTTTGTTGATGCATAGGTTGAATATTTAGTTACATCCGAAAGAGAAGCAGTGTCATTTCGTCCGGGAATTTGTATAACCTCAGCATTCTTTAACAAATATTTATAGTTAAAAGATTCAAAATTGGAAATGTATGTATATTTTGCAGGAGCACTGGTACCTTTCACGTTATGCAGGCTGTATTTGCTTTCAACCCCATCATTGAAATGTACGGTATCTATATATCTTACTTCTTTATCTGAATTAAGTTTAAACATAACAGGAAGAGCTACTTTGCCTTCGTTATAATAAGTTGTACCAACAGTACGAACGACCTCGTCCAATACGGATTTCATATAACTTTCAGCATACGGAACACCGTCTATTGTAAGTTTATCTGCTGTATTATATGTTTCAAGCACACCACCGGAATATATCCTTATAAGAGGTTTTCTTCCCTCATTTTTTGCGTCAGCATATGCAGTTATCATACCAAATGATAAATTATCAACGGTAACTCCTTTTACTAAGTCATAAGCTGCAATCTTGCCAAAAGCATCCAGATAAAATGTTCCTGTGCTGCCGATTGACAGTTCAATGTCACTGATATTACCGGTTCCGCCTGTAATGTAATTAAGGAAAGATGAATTAACTTCATACTCTGCTTCGTTAATAGTAATAAACAAGCCGTTCAATCCTGAGCCGATTTCTGATATTTTACCTTCAACAGTATTTCTGCATATAATAGCGTCGTATGATTTTACTGCTCCGTTTTCATTCATAGCAACCGATAAAATATCGTTATGCTTGATACTGTTAAAATCTGCTTTTGTTCCATCAGCCATTTTAAATGTTGCCATTACATCTGAATCGTCTTCATCTATTGTTAAAGTACGGTTGGTTTTTATATATTTACCCTCTGAATCCGAATAAACATATTTGCCAAGCTGATCTGTGATAATATAGTCATTTTTGTAAATTTGCCCTACGAAATATGTATCATACGCCTGAATATTTACCACATCATATTTTTTATCGTTATCATTATCAATAAAAGTAACATATCCGTCTTTATGTTCAACTGACTCCAAGATGGTTTTTAGATTTGCCGATTTATCCGAAGCACCATTTAAAACTACGGAACATAAAGTATTTACAGCAAGACTAACCGTCTTATCACTTGTTTCTTTATCATTCCAGTATTCAATTTTTACTGAAGATGTTCTTGAAAAATCAATATCTGATATAGATATTTTTACAATTTCGCTCTTTTTATCAAGAACTGTTAATTTAACTACTTTTAAAATCCCGGTTTCAACATCTTCGGTGTAATATATTTCTACGTATTTACCGACAACGTCATTTCTGTCAATATTTTTTGCTTCAAAATTATAAGATTTATCATTTTTGGTTATCTGAATGTAACCTTCATTAATGCCGCTGTTTCCCAAAATACTTGTAACATCATTTGCAGTAACAACACCGTCATATCTGTATATTCCGTGGTATTTACTAAGTATTGTTTCGCCGGCTACAGTTTCATAGGTTGCATCATCTGAACCCCATTGTGTCTGCTGAAGCAATTCAGCATTAAGTGTGTTAACAGCAAGCTTGGCAACCTGTGCACGGGTCATTGGCATCGCATAGTTAACATCGGAAAGACCGGTTAAAATATTTACATCTTTTGCTACGGTCATATATCCTGTAGGATATCCGCCTTTACTTTCTGCAATAACTTTATAATTTAAAGCTGACACCATCATTTTAACCGCTTCATTACCGCTTACCTCGTTATCAGGCTTAAAGGTACCATCTTTGTACCCGTTTATAACTCCCTGTTTAACACCGGATTCTATAGCAGGTGCAAAAATGTTATCAGCAGTAACATCGGTAAAAATTTGTGCAGGCTCGTAATCTTCTGAATATAAGTCAAGATTAAACATATTCATTAAAACCTGAGCAAATTCGCCTCTTGTTACTGTTTTATCAGGGTTGAAATTCACTCCGTCTCCAACCATAATTTCAAGTTCAAATAAAAGTGATATTGCATCTTCATATTTATGCCCTACTGCATCACCAGGAATGGGAGCAGCGAATACTACCATCTGCATAAGAATACTTAATACGATGCATATTGTACTTAATCTTTTAATAAGTTTCATCAATTTTTCTCCTTTCATTCCCTTGTACTATTCAATTACTGAAAATAGATTGTACAGTATTTGTGATGCTTCTGCTCTTGTTGCAGAACCTTTTGGCATAAAGCTGCCGTCTTCATAGCCATTGATGACTTTAAGTTCTCTTAATGCATAAACACTGTCTTTTGCATAATCGCTGATATTACTGTCATCAGTAAATTTATTGCCGTCATCAAAGGTAAGATTGCCTTTTACAGCTTTTAAGTAATTACATATCATAACAGCCATATCTTGACGTGAAATTTGTTCTCCTACTCCAAAACTTAAATACCCTTTTCCTGATGTCAGACCTTTTATCTGAGCTGTCGCAACATAGCTGTAATACCATGCATTTTTATCTACATCTGAAAAATCGGTTTCAATACTGTAATCGATTTCGTAGAATGATGAAACCAATAATTTAATAAATTCTTCTCTTGTGATTGTTTTATTTGGTTTTATTGTATTATCTTCATAACCTGAAAGTACATTTTTATCCATCAGTTTCTGCATTGCAGGTAAAGCCCATAATGCATCAGATGAATCTGTAAACTTTTCAACATTGTTTTTATTATCCGTATTATAAGAAGGATAAGTAACATCATTATTTCCTGCGCTGCTGCCACCGGCACCTCCGCCGCCGCTTATTGTTATACTACCGGTTGGTGTTGTGGAAACAACAGGTTTATCGTAAGAACCATTGCCTGAATTTACACTTGCACCTGATACAGCTGTATCAAATGCAGATTTAAGTTCACCAAGATTATTATAATTTCCGCCGTTCAATGTGCTGAGCACTGTGTTTTCATTAGATAATCCGTCGTAAACCGTCATTGTAATTCCTATAAGTCCGGCATTATTTCTTAAAATATCTTCTATATCCTGATATCCGTTTTCAGGATATTTAACGGTCTTTAAAATTACCTGGTTTACAAATTCATTTTTTAGTTGTTCCAAGGTTGTATAGTTATTATTACTTATAGCCGAAACTATAGCTTTTTTACCGTTTTCCGATACTGTAGGTTTTAAATAATTTGCCATAGCAGATTTAAGATTATCATTTGCATCATCAGGGCAAATTTCATCTTTATAATCTTCAATGTTATTAATTAACCCCTGATTAAATCCGGGAAGAACCAATGAAGCATTAACAATATTTTTTATTGTATCAAGATGCTCAATTGTAACATCATTAATGTCAAGATTTGTATCATTAATAAGTGTTGTAGCAACAAATGTCTTATTATCCGGATTCAATTGTGAATACAATGTATAATCCGCAGAAATTTTTCCGATTTTATCAAGTGAGTTTAACATTCCCTGTAAATCTTCAGTCTTTGCTGTATCGGTAATACTCTTTAAAACAAGCTTAATTTCATCTGTATTTGTAAAATTCAATGTAGCTAAGCCGCCTTGTGTGTTGGCAACTGTATACATTCCATGTTCTGCATCAGATAACATATTAATTATTAAACCGGTATATGTTTCATTAGCTTTAAGAACAACAGTTTTTGTTGCTATAATATACTCAGGTATTGCTCCTTCAGTACCTTCATCAAATATTTTCATAACATCAGATACTGACTTTTTATATATAACAGCTATATCTAAAACAGCATTTTCAGAAAGTAAATTTTTACCGTTAACCTTTATCTGATTACTGCCCTGAACCTGTTCGGCTGTAAAGCCTTTACTTTCTTCAGCTTTTACCACTACAGGCTTAAATAAGTCAAGAATATTAAATGTTTTTGTTTTCGCTTCACTATCATTTACAAATGCAACAGTATAAGAAGCCCCTGCATAAGGCATATCTTTAAGTTCAGGATATGGATATTTTTGTTTATTTGTTGATTCTACCCAATTTACCCCTAAGGTTGATGCCAATTCCATCAACTCCGCTGATGTTTTAGGAATAATATTGCCATTTGCAGTTGCATCCGTTTCTGAAAGATAATAGCAATTTTCAATATTATTCAGACCATTCGCCAATGCACTGTTAATTACAGTTCCGTTGTTATAAGAAACTGTTCCTACATTATAGCAATTTGACATAGAGCCCTGGGCTACAACTCTACCAACAATAGCTCCTAAAGATATCCATGTAGTAGTAGTTGTTGTTATATTACCGGTATTATAGCAATCAGTTATTGTTGTTCCTGCATTTTTATCAAGTGCACCTATTATACCACCTGCATAGGCATTTGCTTGGATATTTCCCGCGTTATAACATTTTGAAACAGCAGTATTTCCATAAGACCAACCAATGATTCCCCCTGCTGAAGTACTAGTACCCGATGAAATATTTCCTGTATTATAACAAGAGGTAAAGGTAGAATTCGGACCTGCAAATCCTGCAAGACCTCCTGTATTTCCTCCTGTTGTTGTAGAAATATTACCTGTGTTTATACAATTTTCAGCTATTATTCCTACTGATGCATCCGAAGCACCAACAATACCGCTTGCCTTGGTTACCGAAGAAACCTCAGCATTATTAACACATGATGTTAAAGTAACAGTTCCTCTTGCAGTTCCCATAATTCCGCCTGCCGAAGAAACAGCGGAGGATACTTTTCCTTTATTAACACAATTCTTTATCGTTGTTGTACTATATCCCCAACCAATAATACCGCCTGCATGTGTACCGGCTGAAGTAATTACACCTTTATTTTCACAGTTATCTACTGTTGCTTTATTAGCCTGACTCGGTGTAATCCCTACAAAGCCTGCTGTTCCCTCAGTTCCATTATTAGATTTAACACTTGTAATATTACCGGAATTTATACTGTTTTTTATATCAACACTAAAATACCAGTTAAGTGCATTCCCTATAAATCCGCCAACATAAATTCCGCCT
>JAZOVB010000229.1:0-4894 GCA_045658425.1 Clostridia bacterium
TTCTGTAAAGGGATTTTTAAAAAGCGGATTCATTTTGGTTTCGGGGGAAATTATTAAAAAACCTTTTAAGAAATACGCATATAGTTGCGAAAATATAGATGAATACTGGAAATATTATAAATTTGCAGTTATTCCAAAATGTCAGCCACATCAGGAAGCCTTTACACTTCCGATAAAAAATAAATACATATGGAATTTTAAAGGGAAAAAGCCTCTTCTTGCCAGATGGACATCTGATTTTGACTGCAAGGAGGAAACAAATTGGTGGTATTGTATTAAAGACGATGCATATGATTTGTCCTCAGTAAAGGCAAAACGAAGATATATAATTACAAGTGCAAGGAAATTTTTTGAAATAAAAGAAATAAACTCCTTTGAATATTCTGAGCAATTGTACCAAGTGCAAAGACAGGCACTGAAGGCATATCCTGCTAAATACAGGCCAAAGCTTGATAAAGATATTTTTATAAAGAAAATGAAGGATAGAAAGCTTAAACTACTTGGTGCCTTTATGCGTGAGGATGCACCGGCGGAGGAATTTAGAGGAAGGCTTTGCGGATATGCATATGCTGAGGAAAAGGAAGACTGCATTATTTTCTCCACTTTAAAAAGTATTCCGTCTTGTGAAAAATATCAGATAAATGCAGCACTGGTAGATGGATTTTTAGAGTATTACAAGGAATATTTGGAAACAGAAGGTAAATATATCTGTGACGGGGAGCGTAATATCCGCCACGAAACAGCTTTTCAAAATTATCTGGAAAAATATTTTGGCTTTCGTAAAGCTTATTGCACGCTAAACATTAGCTACAGACCAGGTTTTGGCGGAATTGTAAAAATTCTTTATCCTTTTAAAGAGATATTTAAAAAGCTGGATAAAATTAATCTTTTTCATATGATTAACGGAATACTGGAAATGGAATATTTAAGAAAAAACAGACAGGACAAGGATTAGCTATGAGTGAACTGGTTTCAATTATTATGCCCTCTTATAACACAGCGAAATTTATAGGGGAAACTATAAAAAGCGTTATAAATCAGACATATACAAACTGGGAGCTGATTATATCAGATGACTGTTCTGACGATAATACAGACAGCAGGGTAGAGGAGTTTTTAACTGATTCAAGAATAAAATATATAAAAAACAAACAAAATGGCGGTGCAGCACTTGCCCGTAATAATGCCTTAAAAGAGGCAAAGGGCAGGTGGATAGCCTTTCTTGACAGCGATGATTTGTGGATGCCTGAAAAATTGGAAAAGCAGATAGCTTTTATGGAAGAAAAGGGTTATGCTTTTACTTATACCTGCTATGAAGAGATAGATGAAAATTCAAATCCCCTTTGCGTTTTTGTTTCAGGGCCGAAAAAAGTTACAAAGCATAAAATGTATAATTATTGCTGGCCGGGATGTCTTACCGTTATGTATGACAGAAATATTGTGGGGGATTTGCAAATTGACCTTATAAGAAAAAATAATGATTATGCAATGTGGCTTAAGGTATGTAAAAAGGCGGATTGCTATTTGCTTTGTGAAAATCTGGCAAAATATCGAAGAAGAAGCGGTTCAATCAGCAATCATTCCTACACGGCTCTTATTAAGTGGCATTATCGTATGTACAGAATTTGCGACAGACGCTTAAAATTTACAAGCCTTGTATTTACCTTAAGAAATCTTTTCTGGGGAGCATATAAAAAAATCAGATATGTTAAAAAATAAAGCTATAACCCAAAATGCACAGATTCATTTTGGACTATAGCTTTATTTTTATCCCTCAATATCTACTAAAATTACATCCTCTCCGATGATTTTTATTTCATCCCAGGTGATTACAATATCCTTAGGAGCACTACCCCAAGGTATCCAGCGACCTGGAGCAGGCACCACTATAGAACGCAAAATCCCCTCGTTCACATCAATTTCTACATCACATACATACCCCATTCTTTTGCCGTTTCTTATGTTTATTACCTCTTTGTTTTTAAATTCTGTAGCCTTTTTCATTTTTCAACCTTTGCCTTTCTTAGTAATCTCTTTAATACATAGATATGTTCTATATAAAGATATTCCCCAAATAGTCCAAATATGCTTGGTTGGTGCTTTTGCACAAAAATGAAAATTGTTTTTGTGTACATATCCTATTGTCAAAAAATCAATTATGTAGTAAAATATAGATATCTATAGGTATTTTTATTTCACAGGGGGAAACATTATGAAACTCGGCAAATTTTTATCCTTAATTCTTGTAATAATTATGGCGTTATCTTTCTGTATGGTAGTTAACGCTGAAGATATTGCTATTGCTGGAAGCAACCAGCAAACTGCATTAGACCTTACCACTGCTCCCGCAGGTGTTTATATTAATATGAGCGAAAGCTTCTGCAGTGCATCCTTCAGATGTCCAAGCTGGAGTAACAACATAGGTATAATTCATATGGGAATTTACCTATGGTTAGGAGATTATCAGACAACTATTGAGGGCAGAGAGCTTTATGGTAAGGATTTTGTGGATTTCGCAGACGGAGCATCGCTGAAATTTGAATTTCCCACTGCTCCTGCAGGAGAATACCTTATTCTTATGCAAGGTAGAGGAACTGATACGGTTGGTGTATGGACCTGTTCCGAAGTTTCTTCAAAGGCAAAAGAAATAGAGCTTACATTTTACTATAAGGGTGCAATTAATGTAAATTTCCCTCACGGAACTATTGTAACAGGTAAGAATCCAACTCTTGGAGAGCTTAATATTTCTCAGAATCCAGGAGAAATGATTGATATAGGCACTGACAAAACTTCTGAACTTCCTGTAAGAACTTTTGAAGAAAAAATATCAGAAAGCATTATTATGTACACAGGTTCTCCCTTGGCATATGTAAATGCACAATCAAAAATGATTGACAAGTATAATAAATGGGTTACTCCTTATGTGGATAGCGGTTATACACTTCTTCCTGTAAGATTTGTTACTGAAAATCTGGGAGCAACACTTGCTTGGAATGACGCAACACAGCATATTACGATTACAAAGGATGATATTGTTATTGAACTGGCTGTGGGAGTAAACTTTATGTCTGTTAACGGAGAGATAAGAACAATAGATATGGCTCCGAAAATAGTAAATACAAGAACTATGGTACCTCTTCGTGCAGTTACAGAAGCTCTTAATATTCCTATCCATTGGAGACAGGATGGTGAAAACGGTCTTATTATTATCGGAGAAACCTGTAATGACCTTGGAGAAGATATATCAGTTATAGGTACTTTACTTGCAAGATATAAATTAGCTAATTAAAAAGTTGTGAGTTTTTAATAAGCTACCATAAGTATAAAATGATTTAAAAAGAGAAAAGCTTTAACCAACACCCAATAAGGAAGTAAAGCTTTTCTTTTTTTTCACCGGCTATAAATTTTAGGAAAAATTATAAAATGAGAAATTTTATGATTTGGAAGGGCATGATAATAATGGTAAAAAAACTTGTTGGAGTATGTGCAAATTTTGGAAATAACGAAAAAGCCACTAACGGACAAGTTATAAAAACACAGATTTTGTTAAATGAATTAAAGTCCCAGCTAGGAAAAGTTGAAATAGTAAATACAAGTGGCGGATTTAAGGATATTTTTAAAATTACAAAGGAATTTGGAAAGCTTTGTAAAAAATGTAAAAATGTAGTTATACTTCCTGCACAAAACGGACTTAAACTTTTTCTTCCCTTGTCTTTTATTTTTGGCAAAATACATAAAACAAAAATTCATTATGTTGTTATTGGAGCGTGGCTGGCGGAAATTCTGAGTAAAAATCCCATTCTGCTTTATTTTGCAAAAAAAATTGATATGATATATCCGGAAACTACAGTGCTTTGCCAGTCACTAAAAGAATTGGGAATAACAAATACACAGGTTATGCCAAATTTTAAATATTTACATATTGTAGAAAAACCTAAAACAAATCACCAAGCTCCTTTTAGGCTATGTACCTTTTCAAGGGTAATGGAGGAAAAGGGAATTGAAGATGCAATAAAAGTGGTAAAAAGATTAAACAGCGAAGCAGGAAAAACCCTTTTCACATTGGATATTTACGGAGAAATTGATAGTGAATATGAATTTCGCTTTAATAATCTTCGTGCAAATTTTCCTGACAGTATAAAATACAGGGGAGTAGTGGAATTTGATAAAAGTACATTTGTTTTAAAGGATTATTTTGCACTTTTGTTCCCTACAAAATTTAAAACAGAGGGTCATCCGGGAACAATACTGGATGCTTATGCTGCGGGAGTGCCGGTTATTGCAAGACGATGGAATTCTGCAGATGAAATTATTTTTCAGATGCAGACAGGTATGATATATAATGAGGAATATCAGCTTGGTCCTACTTTGTTATTTGCATCAGAACATGGGGATATTATGGATAAATTAAGGTACAATTGCATTTTAAAAGCAGAGGATTATAAGCCTTCAAACATAATTGCTTTACTTATAGAAAATCTTCAATAAAGGAGAAAACTTATATGAAGAGAGTTTTATGTGTACTCAGTGAAATTAATCAAGGCGGTGCAGAAACCTTTATAATGAAGCTTATGCGTAGTATGGATAAAAGTCAATATATGATTGATTTTTGTGCTATGACGGATATAATTGGTGTATATGAAAAAGAAATAGAAGCTCTTGGAGGTAAAATTTATCACGTAACTCCCAAAACAAAAAACCCTGTAAAATCTTTTTTTGATATAAGAAAAGTAGTAAAACAGGGGAAATACCAATATGCCCTTCGCCTTAACAATCACGCTGTTACGGTAATTGACCTTTTAGCTTGTCGTGCAGGCGGTGCAAAAAGACTTATTATGCGTACTACAAATTCTGGGAACTCAGGCAGTTTTTCTATTATTTTACATAAAATACT
>JAZOVB010000230.1:0-31637 GCA_045658425.1 Clostridia bacterium
CAATAAATATTCCTGATTTTTTGGAATCTTCTTCGGAATATATGAAATTATTTTTAATTTCCTTGTCTGTATCCTTTATAAGTACGAAAGGAACAGGCTCCCTTGTATGGGTTTTAAGCTCAATCGGTGTAGGGTGGTCGGGAAGAACGAGCAATCTGAATTCTTCCTTTGATTTCAGCAGGTATTCATACACAGGCTTGATAATTTTTTCATCAATAAGCTCTATTGATTTAATCTTATCCTCAATGCTTCCCTGATGAGCGCTTTCATCTGCCGCCTCAAGATGAATATATAAAAATTCATCACCGTCTTTAAGAGCCTCTATTGCCGCCTTTGCCTTTCCCTCAAAATTGGTGTGAACAGTGCCCGTAGCACCTTCAACATCAATGGATTTCAAACCCGATAAAATTGCAATTCCCTTGATTAAATCTACTGCTGAGATAACTGAACCCGTAATGCCGAATTTTTCCTTGTAATTCTCAAGCTGAGGTTTAGTACCCTCGCCCCATACCCAGATGGAGTTAGCAGGGTTTTTACCCTCTGAAATTCGTTTTTTATTAACAGGATGGTCCTTTAAAATTTCATAGCTTTTAACCATAAAATCATAAATTATTTCATCCTGAGGCACATATTCTCCTATTTTTTTTCCTGATATGTCGTGAGGAGGTGTAAGCTTACCTGCTTTTTTCATATCCTTGCGAAGAAGAAGATGTCGGTAGCTTACCCCTGCATAAAATGAATAACATTCATTTCCCAATGCTTTTTGTACCGCCTCAATAAGCTCCTTTGCTTCCGGAGATGTTATTTCACCTGCACTGTAATCAACCATCGTTTTGTCTTTGTAATCTTCTTCCTCCGATAAAGTTACAAGATTTGCACGGTAGGTAATATCTGTATCACAAAGAGAAACACCGATACTCGCTGCCTCAAGGGGAGACCTTCCCGAATAGTTTTTACTTGTATCAAATCCCATGACACAAAGATTGGCAACATCACTTCCCGGACTTAAACCGTCATAAACAGTTTTTATCTGTCCCATAATACCCATTTTTGCAAATTTATCCATATATGGTTTGTTTGCAACCTGTAAGGGTGTTTTGTTGCCGAGAGACTTAATTGGCAAGTCGGCCATACCGTCTCCAAGTATAACAATGTATTTCATTTTTTATCACCTCAGATTTATGAAAAGTTATTTTACTATAATTATAATCAAATTTCTATATATATTCAAGCAAATTTTATGGTCTTAATGCCAAATATATTCATAAAAATAACCACTTTTTGTAACAATTTAACAAAATGTAAAAAACCCGAAAAATAAAGAAAAACGAAGAATATAAGAGCAAATGACATCTATATTGTAAAAATAGGTTTTTTTTGGCTCTTGTTATATACGATATGATGTGATATAGTAATAAAATAGACAAATGTATATGTGGGGTGAACAAAGCGATGCCCGGTAAAGATAAACTTTATATTGTGCGTGAAGAAGCTTTATCCTCAGTTCTTGTAAAGACTCTTTATGTAAAAGAGCTGTTGGAGACCAAAAAAGTTTCCAGTATAACCGAAGCAATAGAAAAAGCAGGAATATCCAGAGGTGCATATTATAAATATAAAGACCTTATAATGCCTTTTTATGATATGCAGTCTGAAAAAAAGGTAACCTTCCTTATGGTTCTTGAGGATGTAAAGGGAGTTTTATCAAAGATACTTAATATAATGGCAAAATATAATGTTAATGTCATAACCATCAACCAGAACGTACCGATAAATAATGTTGCAAATGTAACGGTTACGGTAGATACCTTTGATTTGAAAATAAAAATTGAAGACCTTATTAAAAAAATAGGGGCAACCGAGGGCGTTAAAAAGGTTGATATTATTTCAAGCGGAACATAAGAAGTTGGAGGATAATAAAATGGCAAAAGTAGCAGTAATGGGGTACGGTGTTGTCGGCTCCGGAGTAGTGGAGGTTCTTGATAAAAATAAAGCTTCAATAACCAAAAGAACATCTGATGAAATTGATGTTAAATATATACTTGATATAAGAGAATTTAAAGACGACCCTTTCGGTCATCTTGTAACAAATGATTTTGATAAAATATTAAATGACCCGGAGGTTTCGGTGGTTGCCGAAGTAATGGGAGGTCTTAATCCTGCTTACGATTTTACCAAAAAACTTCTGATGGCAGGTAAAAGTGTTGTAACCTCGAACAAAGAGCTGGTTGCAACGCATGGCAGTGAACTTTTGAAAATAGCAAAAGAAAAGAATGTTAACTATCTGTTTGAAGCAAGTGTAGGAGGCGGTATTCCGGTTATCCGTCCCATATATTCCTGTCTTGCGGCAAATGATATAAACTCGGTAATGGGGATTTTAAACGGTACTACAAATTATATTTTAACCCAAATGTATAAAGAGGGAGTAAGCTTTGAAAAAGCTTTAAAGGATGCCCAGGATAAAGGTTATGCGGAAAAAAATCCTGCAGCCGATGTAGAAGGCCACGATGCCTGCAGAAAAATTGCCATTCTTACCTCTTTGGTATGCGGTAAAAATGTTGACTATAAAAAAATCAACACAGTTGGTATAACCGATATAGATGAAATTGATGTAGCTTATGCAGAAAAAATAAATTCGGTAATCAAGCTTATCGGTGCATCTGAGGTAGTAGAGGATAAGGTCTATTCATCGGTTGAACCGTCAATTTTAAGTAACTCTCATCCTCTTGCGGGGATTGAGGATGTATTCAACGGTATTCTTATAAACGGTAACGCAATAGATGATGTAATGTTCTACGGAAGAGGGGCAGGTAAATTACCTACTGCAAGTGCTGTTGTTGCAGATGTTATTGACTGTGTGAGAAATAAAGAAAATAAAGAAAAATATTCATGGGAGGATTCCGATTCGGACTTTGTTGCTCCTTATGAAGAAAATAAAGCTTCATATCTTGTAAGAATAAAGGGTGAAGCGGATTCTGTAAAAATAGAAAAAATATTCGGAAATCTTGAAACTGTTACGGTTATTGATTCGGAGTTTGCAGTTATAACACCTTGCCTTTCGGTAGGGGAGCTTGACAGTGTGTTAAAAGAACTTCCGGTAATTAAGAAAATCAAGGTGATTAAATAAAGGAGGAGAATTATGAGCTTAATAGTTCAGAAATTCGGCGGTTCGTCTGTTGCTGATGCAAAGAAAATATTTAATGTTGCAGGCAGAATCGTTGATGCTTATAACGAAGGAAATGATGTAGTGGTAGTTGTTTCCGCTATGGGGGATACCACCGATGATTTAATTGCAAAAGCAAAGGAAATCAACGAAAAGCCTTCCAGAAGAGAAATGGATGTTTTATTGTCAACAGGTGAGCAGATAACAATTTCCCTTCTTGCAATGGCACTTGAAAAAATGGGTTATCCCGTTATATCTCTTACCGGCTGGCAGGTACCTATGGTAACTGATTCCAATAACTCCAAGGCGCGTTTAAGAAATATCAAAACAGCTCGTATTATGAGTGAGCTTGATAAGAAAAAAATTGTCATAGTTGCAGGATTTCAGGGCGTTAATGACCTTAATGATATAACAACTCTCGGAAGAGGCGGTTCGGATACAACTGCTGTTGCTCTTGCCGCAGCGCTTAAAGCCGATGTGTGTGAAATTTATACAGATGTTGATAGCGTTTATACCGCTGACCCAAGAAAAGTAAAAAATGCAAAGAAACTTAACGATATTTCTTATGATGAAATGTTGGAACTTGCATCTTTAGGTGCAAATGTTCTTCACAACCGTTCAGTTGAATTGGCAAAAAAATATAATGTTAATATGGAAGTTAAATCAAGTTTTGAAAAAATAGAAGGAACCAAGGTTAAGGAGGTTAGACTTGTGGAAAAGATGTTAGTTAGAGGCGTAGCCAAGGATGATGATGTTGCAAGAATTTCGGTAATCGGTATTCCTGATGAACCGGGTAAAGCATACAGAGTGTTTGATTTACTTGCTAAGAAAAATATAAGTGTTGATATTATTTTACAGTCAATCGGAAGAGATAATACAAAGGATATTTCATTTACTGTATGTATGGAACAGCTTGAAGATGCTGTGAAAATAATCAGCGATAATTTAGAACTTTTAGGCGCAAAAGAGGTTAAATCAAGAAGTGATATTTCCAAAGTATCAATCGTTGGTGCCGGAATGGCTTCTAATCCGGGGGTTGCAGCAAAAATGTTTGAAGCCCTTTATGATGCGCAAATTAATATCCATATGATTTCAACATCTGAAATCAAGGTAAGTGTTCTTATCAATGAAAAGAACGCGGACAGAGCTGTTGAAGCAATACACGATAAATTTTTTCAATAAGAATTAAATTAAGGACGGATAAATATCCGTCCTTTTCAATTAGCAAAATCCTCAAAAAATTCCAGCATTTCGTCTTTAGAGCCTACCTCGATTCCGCTTTTTAATATTTCAGTGTCCTCTTCTAAAAATTCATTAAGATTTATTGAGCTTTTTTTAATGATTTTATCAGGTTCACTTTTCTTATATGAAATGAGATGATTTTCGGAAAGTGTTATTATATAATGATTGTCACATACCTCATTTATCACCTTAAGGGCGGAAAGAGAAAAATCATTATATGCATTAATCTGTAAAGATGGATTTTCTTTTTTTATCTCTTCTATGGTTTTTCCGATAAATTCATCGGGTATGTGGGTTTCCGTTTGTTTTTTATGACCGCATAAATAAACCTCGGTAAGAAAATACTGTGTGTTTTTTCCGTACTTTACTTCATCTGATAAGGGGAATGCCGCAACAGGCTCTCCCTGTGGTGTAACCTCTTCTTTTTGAGGTAAGGGGGTAAACAGAGCTTTATAAACAAGTACCGCAGTAACAGATACTATTACAGCACATACAATAACAGTAACTATTATACCGGCAGTTTTTCTCTTTTTAAAGGAATAACATTCATACATAAAAATCACCTTTTTTGTTTTTATTGTCGGCAAAATCGGTAAAAATATACAAAGTTTAAAATATCTCTTTATTTTTATTTTTTTTATGGTATAATTGTAAAAGGGGGGTGTGTAAAATGACTGGAAAAAAGAAGAGAAAAAGAAAAAAGAATAAGGGTGTTATGAAAAATACACTTAAAATTTGCTGTACTGTGTTTTTATTGCTTTTAGCGTTATTTATAATATATACCGTTATGGTAATTGCATCAGCTTCAATGGAGCCTTTAGATTTCGATTCTTATAAGATGAATTACAGTGGTCAGATTTATTATAAGAATGGTAAAACGGGTGAATATGAAAATTTAGACAGTGTGTATTCCAAAGAAAACCGTGTATGGGTGCCTATAACCGAAATGCCCGATCATCTTAAGGATGCGGCGGTTGCCATTGAGGATGAAAGATTTTATAAGCATAAGGGCGTTGACTTAAAGCGTACCTTCGGTGCGGTTTTTCATTATGTTATTGATAAGGATTCTGCATACGGCGGAAGTACAATTACTCAACAGCTTGTTAAAAATCTTACAGGGAATAGAGACAGGTCGGTTTCCCGTAAAATAAAGGAAATATGGAACTCTTTCAGATTAGAGCGGAAAATGTCCAAAGACCAGATTTTGGAGCTTTATCTTAACACTATGTATCTGTCCCAGGGATGTAATGGTGTAGGCTCTGCCGCTCAGGTGTATTTTGATAAAAAGGTGGATGAACTGACTATTGCCGAGGCTGCAGCTATTGTTGGTATTACTCAGTATCCCACAAGATATGACCCATTTATAAATCCTGAAAATAATAAGAAAAAGCAAGAGCTTGTTCTCGGTAAAATGTATGAGCATAACTACATATCCGAGGCACTTTATGAAGAAGCAAAGGCTGAAAAACTTGTTTTTTCAAAGCATAATATGAATGACGGAACGCATTTTAATTCATATTTTGTTGACCAGGTTATAACCGATGTTGCCGCTGACCTTGTCAAGGAAAAAGGGTACAGCGAGGTTGAAGCGATGAATTTAATTCACACAGGCGGTGTGAAAATTTATTCAACAATTAATCCTGATATCCAGAAGAAAATGGATGCTGTTTATAACAATCCTGATAATTTCGGTGGTAAAGGAGCCCAGTCCTCAATGGTAATTATGGACCCCTATACAGGCGAGGTTAAAGGAATTTCAGGGGGCGTAGGTAAAAAAACAGGAGACCTTGTTTTAAACCGTGCCACTATGTCACCAAGACAACCCGGCTCTTCAATTAAACCGATTTCGGTATACGCACCCGCAGTTGAAGCGGGACTTATATCGCCAATGACTGTTTATTCGGATAAAGCTGTTACTTATGGAAGTTGGAGTCCTGTAAACTATTACAGCGGTTTTAAAGGACCAATGACTGTTCAGTATGCTGTGCAGATATCCGCGAATACAGTTCCTATTCAGATTTTGGAAAAATTAGGGGTCGAAAAATCCTTCAGCTTCCTCAAGGATAAGCTTGGAATATCCACTCTGGTTTCTTCAAAAAATGTAAACGGAAAAGTAGTGTCGGATAAAAATCTTCCTGCACTTGCTTTAGGAGGTCTTACAACAGGTATAACAACCTATGAAATGACTGCGGCTTACTGTGCTTTTGTGAACAGAGGTATATATATAACACCTCATACCTACACTGAGGTGAGGGATATAGATGGTAACATTATTCTGAAAAAAGCGGTTAAAAAGACCTATGCAATGACCGAGAAAACTGCATCCACTATGTGCCAATTACTTCATTCGGTTACAAAGTCGGGAGGTACAGGTGTTGCTGCAGCCCTTTCTAATGTGCAGGTAGGCGGTAAAACAGGTACAACTGATGATAATAAAGACAGATGGTTTGTGGGTATTACACCTTATTATGTAGGCGCTGTATGGTATGGCTTTGACGAACCAAAAGATATGGGCTATCTTACAAACAATCCTGCCTTGGCGGCATGGAAAAAAGTAATGGCGGAAGTTCATAGCGGTCTTTCTTATAAAGCATTCCCTGGTACCACCAATGTGATTAATGTAGAGGTATGTAAGGAAACAGGTAAGATTGCAACTCCTTCCTGTGTCGGAAGTGCCGGTAATTCTACAAGTGAACTGCTTGAAATTCCATATAAGGATGCGCCTTATGTTATCTGCGAAGCAGAAAATCATGTATATGCACCAAAGGAAGAAACTATTACCGAAAAGGTAGAGGGGATTATAGAGGGTGTTGCAGAAAAACTTGAAAACTTACTTACTCCCGATGCAGTAGGAACTGTTGATTCAAGTTCAGCAACGGAGTAACAATTTAAACATAAGGGGATTGAGAAAGTATTGACTTTTTTCAATCCCTTTTTAAAATAATTAAAATATCTGAAAAAAATGTAATAAAACACTTGACATTTCAGTAGAATATATGTATAATACTATTTGTCTTGACGAGAGCAATGAAAAAAATCAAAAAAAATTAAAAAAATGTGTTGACATTGTTTGATTAATATGGTATAATACTTTTGTTGCTTAAGAAAAGCACTTATAGATGGGCGCATAGCTCAGCTGGGAGAGCATCTGCCTTACAAGCAGGAGGTCATAGGTTCGATCCCTATTGCGCCCACCATCTATATGGCCCGGTAGTTCAGTTGGTTAGAACGCTAGCCTGTCACGCTAGAGGTCGAGGGTTCGAGTCCCTTCCGGGTCGCCATTTTTTTTATAATGATAACTGTAAGGTTATTCATTTTTTTTAACTTTTTTTAAGGCTTATGCCTCTGTAGCTCAGTCGGTAGAGCAGGGGACTGAAAATCCCCGTGTCGGTGGTTCGATTCCGCCCGGAGGCACCAAATGCGGGAGTGGCTCAGTGGTAGAGCGTCACCTTGCCAAGGTGAACGTCGCGAGTTCGAATCTCGTCTTCCGCTCCAAAAATACAACGAAAGACGCTGTTACGCGTCTTTTGTTGTCAAAATGGCGCTATAGCCAAGTGGTAAGGCATGGGTCTGCAACACCCTGATCCCCAGTTCAAATCTGGGTGGCGCCTCCAAAAAAATACACACTCAAACGAGTGTGTATTTTTTTGTGTTTGTGTCCTTGGACACAACATCATTTGACCGCTTACGGTCAACACTGTTTCAGGCTTTGCCTGAACATTATTTTGTGGCAAAGCCACAAACAAATACTCTTAGCGGACACAAAACGATGTTATCTTCGATAAATGATGTTGCACTGTGTGCAAATAGCTGATTTTATAGCAAAATTAGAAATTGCTCTAAAAGAAGCCGGCGAAACAGGAAAATGGCTCGAAATGCTATATAAATCAGATTATATAGATAAAATTAAATATAAAAACATTGATAAAATTTGTTCTACCATAAGAATTTTGTTAATTGCATCAATAAGAACGGCAAAAAATAATTCAAAATAAAACGCAGATTTTGAAATTAGCACAAGGGTAATTGAATATTTTAAATCGGAAGATATAGATATTTCTAATAAAGTTGAGTTGTTTAATGATGTTTTGATGCCTTATACTCGATTTGTCATTGAAAATTCTTAAGTAAGTATCGTTGTTATAAACCCTTCGACTCATTCGTAAAAGACATCTTCGGATGTCTTTTTTCAGTTATATTACTACGCAGTTTTATTTGGATTATGCCAAGTGATATCGTGCTTCCCACAGTTAAAGGGCAAATATAAGAACCTGTCTTCGACAGAGCCTTGTTATTCGCTTTGCTCATAATAATATAACTGAAACAAAAGGTTTCAATAACACTTTTACAAAGTAAAAATATCACTTAAGTGAACGCTCCTTAAATACATTCCCTTTTTTAGATTTCTCTTTATTTTAATTAACAATTGCAATCCGTTTGAAAAAATGTTATAATATACCCTGTGATTTCAAAAAAACGGAGTTTTAATAAAATGAGTAAAAAATACATAAGAGACTTTACAAAAGGGAATATTTCAAGTCAGCTTATTACCTTTGCCTGGCCGATATTTTTAGCAAATCTTCTTCAGGTTGTATATAACCTTGTAGATATGATAGTTGTGGGGAAGACTCTTGGTAAAGTCGGTGTTTCCGCTGTTTCGGTAGGAGGGGATATTACCCATCTTCTCACCTTTATTGCTATGGGCTTTGCCAATGCAGGGCAGGTAATAATTGCCCAGTATATAGGAAGTGGTCAGAGAGAAAAAATAAGTAAGTTTATTGGTACAATGAGTTCATTTTTAATTATATGTGCTTTGAGTTTATCCTTAATCGGCTTGTTATTTCAAAATACCATGTTGAAACTTATGAATACACCCTCTGAAGCTTTTGGCGGAGCTTCGGACTATTCCTTTGTATGTATGGCAGGTCTGATATTTATATACGGCTATAATGTTGTAAGTGCTATATTGCGGGGTATGGGCGATTCTCAGCATCCTCTTATTTTTATCGGTATTGCATCGGTTGTTAATCTCATTCTTGATATAATCCTCATTGTCTTTTGCGATATGGGAGCTATGGGGGCAGCGATTGCTACCGTTTCAAGTCAGGGTATAAGCTTTATAATAAGCCTTATATTTCTTATTAAAAATAAGTCCCATTACGAGATTGATGTTAAACTTAATGAATTTATAAAATGGAATAAGGATATGTTATCCGCTCTTCTTAAATTGGGAATACCGATGGCTATAAAATCTGCATCCATTATGGTATCCAAGCTTTTTGTAAATTCTTTTATAAACTCTTACGGTGTTGCAGTTTCCGCTTTCTCAGGAATTGCAAGTAAAATTGCCTCGGTTGCTAATCTGGTATCTATGGCAATGAATACTGCCGGGTCAACAATGGTGGGGCAGAATATTGCCGCAAAGCAGTTTAACAGGGTAAAAGAGATTATGAAAAATATCGCATATATCACTCTTACAATTTCCGCTGTTTTGTCGATTGTAATTTATCTTTATCCCGAAGCGGTTTTTGGTATTTTTACAACAAGCAGCGATGCGGATGTTCTTGAAATTGCAAAAAACTATGTACCTATTGCCATTTTGCTTTTCTTTGGTGCATCCGCAAGAGCAATTATGAATGCGCTTATAAACGGAAGCGGTCATTACCGAATAAACTTTACTACTGCAATTATGGACGGTATTGTTTTAAGAATAGGTCTTGCGCTTATGTTCGGTCTTTTATTTGAAATGGAATATTACGGCTTTTGGCTTGGGGATGCCCTTGCAGGTTTTACACCTTTCTTTATAGGCCTTGTGTTTTATATAAGCGGACGCTGGAAAAGTCCCGAGGGCGGAGTGCTTTCGGAAAAATAAGGAGGTTATTATGGATTTAAAAGAACTTTTTTCAAAAATGGGTTTAACCCTTTCAGATGAGCAGGTTAATCAGTATAATAAATATACAGAACTTATGGTTGACTATAATGAAAAAGTTAACCTTACTTCGATTTTAGAACCCGATGAAATCAATTTAAAACACTATCTTGATAGTGTTTTGCCTGTTCTTTCAGGTTACCTTAAGGACGGGGATAAGGTTATCGATGTGGGATGCGGTGCAGGATTTCCCTCTGTACCTCTTAAAATCTATAAGCCAACTCTCGATTTTACATTGCTTGATTCCTTAAATAAAAGAATAAACTTTTTAAATCTTTTGATTTCCGAGCTTGGACTTACTGATATCCAAACAGTCCATTCCCGTGCGGAGGATGGTGGGCATCTTCCGGGAATGAGAGAGAATTTTGATGTGTGTGTTGCCCGTGCAGTTGCGCCTTTAAATGTTTTAATGGAATACTGTACTCCTTTTATAAAAAAAGGCGGTTATTTTATTGCCCTTAAAGGTAAGGATGGAGAAAATGAGCTTGAAAATGCAAAAAAAGCTATGGAAATTTTAAATATAAAGCTTAAAGAAAAGTTTGAATACATACTGCCCGGCACAGATAACCAAAGAAAAATATATGTATTTGAAAAGAAAAACTTTACGCCCGGTAAATATCCAAGACAAGCAGGGAAACCTACTAAAAATCCGCTATAAATGTCATAATTTGGCGAACGCTTTTTCTTTACAAAATGGAAAAAATTGGATATAATAACATCGTACCAAGAAAAAAGGACGGTGTTATTTTTTATGGAAAATATTTTGATGAATAAGGTGTCGGACAAGCCCCGTCTTTTATTCGTATCCACCGAAAAAATTGTTCCCAATCAGTATCAGCCAAGGCGGGAATTTGATTCGGCGAAGCTCTATGAATTATCAAAATCAATAAAAGAGCACGGAATTATTCAGCCTCTTACCGTAAAGCAGATTGACAAGGACTTATACGAGCTTATAGCAGGGGAGAGACGACTTCGTGCGGCAAAACTTGTGGGAATAAAATCAGTTCCCGTAATTGTAAAAAGATATACCCGTGAGGATTCTATGGTACTTGCCCTCATTGAAAATATTCAAAGACACGATTTAGGCTTCTTTGAGGAGGCAATCAGTTACAAAAAGCTTATTGAAGAATGTCAGTTGACCCAGGAGGAACTTGCGTTTAAACTGGGCAAAACTCAGTCCTCGGTAGCAAATAAATTGAGACTGTTAAAATTAGAGCCTCATATCCGTACCCTTATTTCAGAACATTCTCTTTCCGAGCGTCATGCCCGTTGTCTTTTAAAGCTTGAGGAAACGGAGTTGAGAGAAAAAGCAATAAATGCAGTAATCTCCGGAAATCTTAATGTGGCCCAGACCGAAGCTCTTATTCTTGACCTCTTAGGCCAGGTAAAAAGAGAAACTAAAAAACAGGATACAAAACTAAGAAGAGTATCGCTTTTTAAGGATTTAAGAATTTTTTCCAGTACAATAAATCAGACTGTAGAATTAATTAAACAGTCGGGTCTTTCGGTAAAATCCAATAAAAAGGAAACCGAAGACTTTATTGAATATGTCATTAGAGTAGATAAAAATCTACCTAATAAATAGCCGTGTAACACACGGCACCCCCCATTCTCCATCCCGTCTTATACGGAAATATACCCCCTTTTATATTTTCGGCAGAGTGACCCCCAAAAACACACTCTGTAAAAGACGGAAAATCTATTTTGCAAAGAGTCACGGTGAATCCCGCCGTGGCTTTTTGTTTTGCAAATATTGGACTGAAAATTTAAAAAATTCATTAATCATTGCATAAATTAACAAAAATTGAGTAAAATTAACTTTAATTTAAATATTTTAAAAAAAGACTTTATTTTTGAAAAAATATAGTGTATAATGTATTTGTGTAAGTTGGCAAAAATTTAAATTTAATATAATTTGGGAGGAAACTACTATGACAAAAAATCAAGCAGTTTTAAACTGGCTGGAAGAAATGAAAGCTCTTTGTAATCCTGATGAAATTGTATGGATTACAGGAGAAGAAGCTCAGCTTGAAGCATTAAGAGAAGAAGCTTGTGCAACAGGCGAAATCATTAAATTAAATCAGGAAAAGTTACCTGGTTGTTACTATCACAGAACAGCTGAAAATGACGTTGCCCGTGTTGAAGACAGAACATTTATCTGTACACCAACTAAAGAAGAAGCAGGTCCAATTAATAACTGGATGGAACCTTCTGAAATGTACGCTAAATTAAACAAACTTTATAAAGATTCTATGGTAGGAAGAACAATGTATGTAATTCCTTACTCAATGGGACCTGTTGGTTCACCATTCTCAAAAATTGGTGTTGAATTAACCGATAGTATCTATGTTGTACTTAACATGGCTATTATGACAAGAGTTGGCGATAAGGTTATGGAAGCTCTTGGTGATAATGCAGATTTTGTTAAGTGCTTACACGCTAAGAAAGATGTTGACCCTGAAGAAAGATATATTGTTCAGTTCCCACAGGATAAGACCATTATGTCTGTTAACTCTGCTTACGGCGGAAACGTTTTACTTGGTAAAAAATGTTTTGCTCTTCGTATTGCTTCTTACCTTGGTATGCAGGAAGGCTGGATGGCTGAACACATGCTTATCTTAGGTTTAGAAAATCCAAAGGGTGAAGTTAAATATATCTGTGCAGCATTCCCATCTGCTTGCGGTAAGACCAACCTTGCTATGTTAATCCCACCTGAATACTTAAAGGAAAAAGGATACAAAGTATGGACAGTTGGTGACGATATCGCTTGGTTAAGAATAGGTCCTGATGGCAGATTATATGCAATCAATCCTGAAGCAGGTTTCTTCGGTGTTGCTCCTGGTACATCTGTAAAAACCAACTTCAATGCTTTAGAAGCAACCAAGAAAAACACAATCTTCACAAATGTTGCTATCAACAATGATGATAATACAGTTTGGTGGGAAGGTCTTGACAAGAATCCTCCTGTAAATGCAACAGAATGGAAAGGTGCTACCGTTAACGGTAAAGAATTTACCGAAGCTGGTAACAAACTTGCTCATCCAAACTCAAGATTTACAGCTCCTGCAGTTAACTGCCCATGTATTTCTTCTGAATTTGAAAATCCAATGGGAGTTCCTGTATCTGCAATCGTATTTGGTGGCAGACGTGCTAAATGTGCTCCATTAGTATACCAGTCAAGAGATTGGGAACACGGTACATTTGTAGGTGCTACAATGGCTTCTGAAACAACTGCTGCAGCAGCAGGTGCAGTTGGTGTTGTAAGACGTGACCCAATGGCTTTGAAACCATTCGTTGGTTACAATATGGCTTCTTACTGGCAGCACTGGTTAGATATGGGTAAGAAATTAGGCGATAAAGCTCCTAAAATCTTCCATGTTAACTGGTTCAGAAAAGACGAAGAAGATAACTTTATGTGGCCTGGATTTGGCGACAATATGAGAGTTCTTAACTGGATTCTTGACAGATGTGAAGGCAAGGTAGATGCTAAGGAATGTGCAATCGGTTATGTTCCTAATGTTGCTGATATCGATGTTGAAGGTCTTGATATGACAACAGAAGAAATCGAAGCTTTACTTTCAATTGATAACAAAGTATGGCTTGAAGATGTTGAAAACATCAAGGAATACTTTGCTCAGTTCGGCGATAAGCTTCCTAAGGAAATGGCTGATCAGTTAGCTACCTTAGAAGGTAACCTTAAGTAATTAAAAATCATAAGGGGATGTAAAAATTTCATTATTTTTACATCCCTTTTTTTATTTGAAATTTTTATCCAAAGATGTTTATTTTTAATTTTATCTATGGTATAATAAATTTGTAAAGTTTTTGGGGCAGAGATTTATTCTTACCCAAAAACATAACGATTTTACAAAGTAAAAATATAGAGCAAACTTTATATATCCACTAAAATCAGTTGCAAAGCCCTCCTTGCCTAAAGGAGGGGGACCGGCATAGACGATGGGAGGATTCCGTGAGGGAGACCACCGAAGGTGGTGGAGGGATAAAAAGAGGGATTTTGTTAATCAAAAAAGAATACCCAGTCTGCTTCGCAGATAGCCCCCTTTAGGCAAGGGGCCTAATTTGCATCTAAACCGTCTATCCCGCATAATTGAATATTGTCCAATTTCAGTAAAAATATTATTTTTTCACATAAATTGTTCACATATAAATTCCTTGAAATATGATTATATTAATAATACATCTTGAATTATGTTTTTACTTTTTGTAAACAAAGGTATATAAAAATCCTGCATAAATTTTGTAAGTGTAATAGAATGACTCGTAACTAAGTGTTAAATGCAACTTGAAGTTGCGAAAAGTTCCAACAAAAGTTGGTGGATTATATGTATCATCTTTGATATTATTAATGCAATGTATAGGAGAGTTGATATATATGAAAATAGGTGAAAAAATAGCAAATCTTCGTGTTATGGCGGGATTATCTCAAGAACAGCTTGCAGAGAGACTTGATGTTTCAAGGCAGTCAGTTTCAAAATGGGAAATGGATCAGGCGCTTCCTCAGATAGACAAAGTGCTTCAACTTTGTGGAATTTTTAAAATTTCAACAGACAGCCTTCTTCGGGAAAACATTGATATCTGTCAAAAAGATAAACAACCAAGATACAATAAATATTTTGGTACAGACGGTTTTAGAGGAGAAGCAAATATTACTTTAACTTCAATGCAGGCTTACAAAGTTGGCAGGTTTTTGGGGTGGTATTATCAGTCTCAGATTTCTGGCTGCACGAAGAGTAACCACAAACCAAGAATCGTTATTGGTAAAGATACAAGAAGGTCAAGCTATATGCTTGAGTATTCAATAGTGGCTGGCATAACAGCATCGGGTGCAGATGCGTATATGCTCCATGTTACCACAACCCCAAGCGTTTCTTATGTTACAAGGCAAGAGGAGTTTGATTGCGGTATTATGATAACCGCCTCGCACAATCCCTTTTATGATAATGGAATTAAGGTTATAAACAAATACGGGGAAAAGCTTGACGATAAAACAACTTCCCTTATTGAAACATATATTGATGGTGACCTTGCAACGCTTGGCGTTTCAGGAGACGATTTACCACTTGCTACAAGAGAAAAAATAGGATGTATTATAGATTACTCATCAGGAAGAAATAGATATCTAGGGTACCTTATTTCACTTGCATCACATTCTTACAAGAACTTAAAAATTGGTCTCGACTGTGCAAACGGTGCATCATGGATGATAGCAAAATCTGTATTTGCAGCGTTGGGAGCACAGACTGTTGTAATAGGTGCTGAGCCTGACGGGCTTAATGTTAACGAAAACTGCGGCTCTACTCATATTGAAAATTTGTGCAAACTTGTAAAAGAACAGCATCTTGATATTGGTTTTGCCTTTGACGGCGATGCAGATAGATGTATTGCAGTAGACTGCGATGGGGAAATTGTCGATGGAGACAAAATGCTGTATATATTAGGCAAAAGGCTTAAATCCAGAGGCATGCTTAACCACGACACGGTTGTTGCAACAATCATGTCAAACAGCGGATTTTTTGTAAGCCTTGAAGAGGCTGGAATAAAATGCAAACAGACAAACGTTGGTGACAGATTTGTTTACGAGTGTATGCAGGAGAAGGGTTATGATCTCGGCGGTGAACAATCGGGACATATTATAATCAAAAAATATGCAACAACAGGTGATGGTATTTTGACTGCAATTATGATTGCAGAGGAAATATGCGACTCAAAGCTTTCCCTTGCAGAGCTTGCAGCACCTGTTAAACTTTATCCTCAGTACATTAAAAATATTAGAGTTAAAGATAAGTCTGAAGTGCTAAAAGACAAAGCAGTTTTAGAAAGCAAGGAAGAAGTTGAAAAACTTATTGCTGGTAAAGGAAGAGCGCTTCTCCGTCAGAGCGGTACAGAGCCTGTTATAAGAGTTATGGTTGAAAGCGAGAGCGAACAAAAGTGCATCGAATATGCACAAATGATTGCAGACACTATAATAAAGGAGGGGCACAGTGTTGAATAAACTGGTAGAAACAAAAGATTTGTTTGAATGCAAGACCCCTTATCTAAAAAAACTTTTTAACAATCACAAATACCCTTGGGAAATTCTACCTCATATAAAAGAATATATCTATGAGCTTATAGAAAATGGTCTCGAAGGCTTTAAAGAAATATCTAAGGATGTTTATGTAGGCGAAAATGTAAAAATCTATCCTACGGCAGTAATTGAAGCACCTGCAATTATCGGAGAGGGAACAGAAATACGACCGGGAGCGTTTATTAGAGGCTCAGTAATAACGGGTGCCAATTGCGTTATAGGGAATTCCTCTGAACTTAAAAATTGCGTACTGCTTGAAAAAGTGCAAGTGCCTCATTATAATTATGTGGGAGACTCGGTTCTTGGCAACCGAGCGCACATGGGGGCTGGTTCAATTTGTTCAAATTTAAAGTCAGACGGAAAAGCGGTTGTTATTCACGGCGGCGAAGAATATGAAACAAATCTGCGCAAAATTGGTGGAATACTTGCAGATGGTGCTGATGTTGGTTGTGGATGTGTTTTAAATCCAGGAACAGTAATCGGTAAAAACACTTCGATATATCCTCTTAATCCTTTAAGAGGAGTATTTCCTGCAGAAAGTATAGTAAAATCTCAAAATAACATAGTGAAAAGAAGAGATTAATATGACGTATATTTAAGTTGAAGGTCTTGATATGACAACAGAAGAAATCGAAGCTTTGCTTTCAATTGATAACAAAGTATGGCTTGAATATGTTGAAAACATCAAGGAATACTTTGCTCAGTTCGGCGATAAGCTTCCTAAGGAAATGGCTGATCAGTTAGCTACCTTAGAAGGTAACCTTAAATAATTAAAAATCATAAGGGGATGTAAAAATTTCATTATTTTTACATCCCTTTTTTTATTTGAAATTTTTATCCAAAGATGTTTATTTTTAATTTTATCTATGGTATAATAAATTTGTAAAGCTTTTGGGGCAGAGATTTATTCCTGCCCAAAAACATAACGATTTTACAAAGTAAAAATATAGAGTAAACTTTATATATCCACTAAAATCAGTTGCAAAGCCCTCCTTGCCTAAAGGAGGGGGGGCCGTCGTAGACGGTGGGAGGATTTCGTGAGAGGACCACCGAAGTTGGTGGAGAAAAGCGCCCCTTGCCTAAAGGGGAGAGGGCCACAAAGTGGCGAGGGGATTTAATATGGATAGAAAACACAATACCGAATTAACAACAAATGCAAGAATTTTGCGTAAGAATATGACAAAAGAAGAAAAACATCTTTGATATGATTTTTTGAAAACATATCCTGTTAGATTTTTAAGGCAAAAAGTAATTGATAATTATATTATTGATTTTTATTGTCATAGTGCGAGATTAATCATAGAACTTGATGGTTCACATCACTACGAAGAAAAGGGTTTGCTGAAAGATAAAATCAGGACAGAGAAAATAGAACAAAGGAATTTGACTGTTATTAGAATTCCTAATAACGAGATATATAGAAATTTTGAGGGAGTATGTATGTACATAGATAATGCAGTAAAAGAATCCCCCCAGTCTGCTTTGCAGACAGCTCCCTTTATACAAGGAAGTCTAAGTTGCATCCGAACTGTCTGTCCCGCATAAATAAAATTGTGTTGAACGTTGATAAACTATAAAAAAGGAGATAGAGAAAATGGGACGAGCATTATTAGCATTGTTTGTAACGTTGATTTTAGGATTATTGGGTACTGCTTTTGGATATGATGAAATGAATGGTTTTTCAGAAATAGGTGCTATTGTTGCTATTGCTGTTATGGGGGCTTTTATTATTTATTTTAATGAGAAAAAGAAGTAATTTCCTAGGTCCGACTTAACACGAACTTGACGCTAAAAAGGTTTGCAACTAAACCTAAAAAAACCGAAATGAGGAAAGGAATATTGATATGGATATCATACAAAGTTTTTATGATAATTTGGCTTCACAATATGATAAGCTTTTTCTTGATTGGGAATCTGCAATGAAAGAACAAGCTGTAATTTTAGACAAATTATTCAAAGAAAACGGTTATGGTAATAAGGCTGAAATTCTTGATTGTGCCTGCGGTATTGGTACACAAGCCATAGGACTTGCAGTACTCGGGTATAATGTAACAGGTTCTGATATAAGTTGCGAAGAACTCAAAGAGGCAAAACGACGGGGGATAAAAAACAATGTGAAAATTCGTTTTGAAAACGCTGATTTTCGTATGTTATCTAAAACCTTTTCTCAAAAGTTTGACATTATTATTGCCATGGATAATGCTTTGCCGCATATGCTTACAAAAAGCGATTTGGAAATAGCCATCAAGTGTATTACAAGTCAATTAAAATCTGGCGGTATGTTTGTTGCAAGTATCAGAGATTATGATGTTTTGCTTGATAGTAAGCCACCATATTCTGCACCGTATATACATAAGACAGAAAACGGACAACGGGTATCATTCCAGACATGGGATTGGAATGATGATAATTATAAACTGATTCAATATATTATTGAAGATGATAAATCTTTAAAAATAAGTAAATTTGAATGTGAATACAGGGCAGTACGGAGGGAAGAGCTTACTGAGATGCTTAGCTTTCAAGGTTGCAGTAATGTGGAATGGAAATTCCCTGAAGAAACCGGATTTTATCAGCCTATTGTTATTGCTAAAAAAATATAAAAACATACTTTAAGCTGTTTACAAATATGAAAAATATATGTTATAACTAAAATATAAAAAAGAAAAAGGAGTAAAAGCTTATGAATTACATATTGGAAGAATTAATTTCGGATAAGGAATTAAGAAAAAGTCTGGTGGATGGTATATTTACATTTTCAGATGAAAAAGGAGACTTTTTTGCAGTTGATTTTGAAAATGAGAGTATGCGACAAAATCACATAACTACCTTTGAGGTGCTTTACTCCATAGGTGGGGATGCACTTTTTGAAAATATTCTACAAGAGGGAAATACCTGTCTGACCAATGACCCCGATGCGGCAAAGGTAGGAATTAAGGAAATAGCCGGAGCAAAGGGCTGGTATTTAAAAACAAATGCATCCGCTTTTAATGCTTTCTCTTCCATTCTTTATGGACTGTCGGCACTTGGGGATAATGCGCGTTTTACATTCACTACCGTAGAAGAAACCACCAGTTATAAAATAGTATCTAAAGCCTTGGAAAACTATTCAACCGGACTGGAATTTGGTTTCGAAGATGTTTACAAGGTGGAGAAAAATGAAGACGGAAGCTTTGGTGTAATATATGCCGAAGATGGAAAAACGGTTACATTTCTTACAATCGGTTTAAATGGAAACAGAGAAATTAGTAATTTTAAGATTCTGGAACCTATAACAGTTTTTTGTGAAGAATACAATGAAGAAGATGATGAGTATAAAGAGCATGAAAAGGCGGTTGCATATAAGTTCAAGCTTGAGGAAAACGGAAAATGGGGATTTTTCAATGCCGAATTCAGTCAGTTTATACCTCCTATGTTTGATGGTGTTTTAATAACCACATGGGAAAAAGGGAAGAAGCTGATAGCTTATGAAATCATTGAAAACTGGAATTTTACGGATAATAACAGCTTTGACTCTTTAGGTGTAAAGGATTACTATTTGTATTTTAGTGACAATGGTATCCTGGAGTTTTCAAATATGAAAATCACTATGTCCTATGCATGTTGTGTGCCAGCGGAATTTTCTCCTGCTGAACAATCTATTGTTGATAAAATGAAGCTTCTTAAGGAAGATAAAGAGGTTGTTTTCTATTCTTCAGGCGGAAATCCAAACTCCGGTTTTCTTTTTATAAAAGACAAGGTTTCCTATTCACAGTTAGGCTTTGGTAAAAAGACATTGACAGGTAATAGAGTAATTATTGAGAAAAAAGTTTTAAAGGGCGACAATACAAAAAAAGCTTTGGCGATTGCAGAAAATGGTGTTGCTTCTGTTGAGGATTTTATGAAGCTTTATTCCGAAGAACAATTTTCCTACCGTGCTGTTGAAAGACTTTATCAGGATACATATATCGTAGAACGGGATGGATACTTCGGTATTGCGAAAATGAGTAAGCCGAAGAGTCGTGGATTTGGCGGTTTTGAAAGTGTTCTTGAGCTTGATGAAATGATAACACCATACGCGTTTACCGGTGTGACTTTAGCTTTGCAGGATTGTGTTATTGTTGACCGCTTTGGTAAAAAAGGATTATTCAGAATAAGTGATAAAAAGTATGTAATCCCTTGTGATTTTGATGAGCTTGTTTCACTTGGCTGGAATAAATATAAGGTTAATAAAGCTGATTTTACCGGTATTGTACAGGTGGGTCTTGAGTCTTACTGGATTGAAAAACTTCACCGTGAAGAGTAAGGAGAATTATTATGACTATAAGACAAGAGGCAGATGTTCTTTATCGTTATATAGTTCTTGGTAATTCTATGAAAAAGATTGAAGAAGATACCGGAATTAAAATGTCCGTTATATCCGGATTGGTTGAGAAAACAGGCTTTAACCGTGACCGTGCAACCCGAAACAATTTTGATGGGGGGCAGGATAAGGGCCGTTACGGTTATGGCAGGGCAGCGGCAAGAGGTGTCCGTGTTACCCGAGAAATGATTTTGGAGTATCTTGAATATATAGACGATTACTATTATAGCTTTGATAGGTATATAGCCGAAATAGCCGAAGATATGTATGCTCAGCAGCAGGAAGCTGCGATGCAGGAAAGAGAACGTCGTGAGCGGGAGGAAAGAGCCCGTCGACAGGCTGAGGCTGATGCTAAACGCCGTCAGGAACAGGCACGAAGAGAAGAGGAGTATCGCAGAGAACAGGCGGCAAGAGCAGAAGCCGAGAGAAGAAGGATTGAGGCGGAAAATGCCCGTAAAAGAGCAGAACAGGAAGCTCTTTTAAAAAAATATCCCGGATATATTGACCTTGTAAGAAAAAATCTTAATGAAGGCAAAATGCAGACAGCTCTTAATATGGCTTATGAAGCCCGTAAGTGCAATCATACCTATGAAACAAATATTTTAATAGCAGAAATTCTTGCAAAATCAGGAAATGCAAAAGAACATGCAGATGTAATTATAAGAGAGCTTAAACAGGTTGAAGAATGGAGAAGACAAAATAACAAAACTCTTACTCCTGATGAAAATTTGTGGCTCGCCCGTGCATATATAAATAAAGGAAACCGAAACGACTCCTGTAGTTACTATTTCTATGCAGGTGATTATTATTATGACCGTAAAGATTATGTGAATGCTAATAAGATTTACACCGAAGGTGTGGAAAAGACGGACTATTTTTCCAATTGGTCAAAGGATGGTGCTTTCCGTGTTGCTTTCAGTCGTTCGCATACACCTAATCTAACCAAGGCTGATTATGAATTTTGCGTGTATTGGTATGGTACTGCTATCTATTATAATCAGCAAAAAAGCTATGCCTATGCTAATTCCTCCTGGCATAACCGTATGCTTAAAAAATTTGACGATGCGGTTGAGAATGCCAAAACAGCCATAAAGCTTGGACTCCACGAGGAATATGTGTATAATAATCTGATAAATGCCCAGATTGACAATATGGACTATGATGACATATTTGAAACAATGGAGGCTATGGATAAACGGGGGTATAAATATCAGGCATGGGTAAAAGGCTGGGCGATGTATTATTCTTCTGACTATGAAGATGAAGAGGCAATGCCATATTTTAAACAGCATATTTTAGTTGACCCTAATCATAAGGAAAGTCTTCGTTATTTGCTTATTTATGAAAAGGACAATTTGCTTGCAGCTAAATATGCTGTCCGTTATCTTAAGCTTATTGACAGCTCGGATTCTGAATATTCGTTTATTGCCAATGTAGCTCTTAACCGTGCCGATTTGTCAAAAGACCCGAAACTGATTTTCGAAGCGCTTATCTTCAATCCTGATGAAAAATTAAGACGAGAGGCTAAAAAACGCGAGGAAGAAGAACAAAAACGCCGTATAGAAGCCGAGCGTAAACGACTTGAA
The DNA here is from genome assembly GCA_045658425.1 of Clostridia bacterium. Classification (GTDB taxonomy): domain Bacteria; phylum Bacillota; class Clostridia; order UMGS1840; family HGM11507; genus SIG450. Next base: position 22,348 of record JAZOVB010000230.1, read on the forward strand.
GAGGAAAGGTTAAGAAAAGAAGCCCAAAGGCGCCGTGAGGAAGAATTAAGGCGTCTGGAGGAAGAGCGCCTTCGTGCTGCGGAAGAAGCAAGACGCAAGGCAGAAGCTGAGAAAAAACGAGCCGAGGAAGAAATTCTTTTGTCTATATTATTTTAAATTAAAAAGCCGTTGCATTTAAGGATGTGGCGGCTTTTTGACGATGTAATAAAAAAAGTAAAATATCTTTCTGTTTCTATTGTAAAATTGCTATTATTATGTTATAATAAATTATTAATAAGATACTATGGAGGATAATGTCTTGAAACAGGTATCCATAAATGAAATTAAGAAACAAAAAGAAATAGCATACAGAGTAAAAGAATTAAATAACGGACTTAATTTATCTGCCTGTGTTATAACCTACGGATGTCAGCAGAATGAGAATGATTCGGAGAAAATCAAAGCCTATCTTTCGGCGATGGGCTATGAAATAACTGACTCTCCCGAAGAAGCTAAAATAATTATTTTCAATACCTGCGCCGTAAGAGAAGGTGCAGAGGAAAGAGTATTCGGAAACTTAGGTGCTCTTAAACACCGTAAGCTTAAAGAAGAAGATCTTGTAATTGGAATATGCGGATGTATGGCTCAGCAGGAAGATGTTGCGAAGAAAATTAAATCAAAATTCAGGCATGTTGATATGGTATTCGGAACACATAGTCTTCACCGTTTTCCTGAAATACTTTACTCGGTTTTGAAAAACAAAGAGAGAAACTTTGATATAGTTGACTGTGATGGTTTTATTGCCGAGGGGGTTGACCAGAAAAGAGCGGATAAATTCCGTGCCTGGGTATCCATAATGTACGGCTGTAATAATTTCTGTTCTTACTGCATTGTTCCCTATGTAAGAGGCAGAGAAAGAAGCCGTCAGCCTGAAAAAATCTTAGAGGAAGTAAAGGAACTTGCAAAAGAGGGCTATAAAGAAATAACGCTTCTTGGCCAGAATGTAAATTCCTACGGAAATGACCTTGAAATCGATATAGATTTTGCCGACCTTATAAGAGAGGTAAATAAAATTGAGGGAATAGTAAGAATTAAGTTTATGACCTCTCATCCTAAGGATATTTCGGACAAGCTCATTGATGCAATGGCGGAATGTGAAAAGGTGGTTCCTTATCTTCATCTTCCTTTCCAGTCAGGAAGCAATGAAATTTTAGATAAGATGAACAGAAAATATACCCGTGAAAAATACTTATCCATAATAGAAAAGGTAAAGTCAAAAATTCCCGGTATAGCCCTTTCAAGTGATGTTATTGTCGGATTTCCTAATGAAACTTATGAAAATTTTAAAGATACTCTTGATTTGGTTGAAAAGGTTAGGTTTGATACCTTGTTTACCTTTATCTATTCCAAAAGACCGGGGACTCCCGCCGCTAAAATGGAAGATGGTATAACTGATGAAGAAAAGCATAAGAATTTTGAAGAGCTTTTAGCCCTGCAAAATAAAATTTCAAGAGAGATAAACGATTCCTATGTGGGAAAAACTTGTGAAATTTTGGTGGAGGGCATAAGCAAAAATAATCCCGATATGATGTCGGGAAGAACCGATACAAATAAAATAGTAAATTTTGCCTCAAAAACTGCCTCGGAGGGTGACCTTGTAAATGTTAAAATTACAAGTGCACAAACCTGGGCACTTATCGGGGAAGAAATATAAAAAAGGAGAAAAGAAAAATGGAAGAATTAATTTTAAAAGCACAGGAATTAGCAGAAATGATTAAAACAAGTAAGGAATATTTACTTGCAAAGGAAACTGAAGAAATTCAGGCAAATGACGAAAAAGCACAGCAGATGATTATGGCATATAACGAAAAAAGAAGAGATATTGCCGTTAAAATTCAGTGCGGTCAGATGTCAGACGAAGAAACCGATGAATTAAGAAAAGAAATTAATGATGCTTTTGAAGAGCTTATGGCTTATGATGTTATAAAAAATTACGTGGAAGCACAGAAGAATTTTGAAATTTTAAATCAGCAGATTATGAGTATTATCTCGGGTGCTGTAAACGGCGGCGGCTGCGGTGGCTCCTGCTCAAGCTGTTCGGGATGTCACTAAAGCATAGATAATTGTAACACTTAAATTAAAACTTCGTACCTAAAGGAGAATTTTTGAAAATGGGCAAATTCATACTTGAGGATATTCTTAAAAATGACAAGCTTACATCTATGATGAGGCAGTATATTCAGCTTAAATTAAAAAATATGGATAAAATCATCTTTTACAGATTAGGTGACTTTTATGAAATGTTTTTTGACGATGCTATTACTGCTTCAAAGGCACTGGAGCTTACCTTAACGGGGAGAGACTGCGGATTGCCTGAACGCGCACCCATGTGCGGAATTCCTCATCACGCAGTATCGGGGTATCTTGGAAGACTTACCGAAATGGGATTTAAGGTTGCTATCTGCGAACAGGTAGAGGACCCGAAAACCGCAACAGGCATAGTAAAAAGAGAGATAGTAAGGGTAGTTACACCGGGTACTGTTACCGATACCGATTTGTTGCCCGAGGAAAGTAATAACTATTTAGCTTCCGTTTACGGAGACGAAACAGGAGTTTGTCTTGCTTTTGCAGATGTATCCACAGGTGAACTTAATATTGTAAAGCCTTATATTGCATCTGATTACGGCTATCACGTAATAAGTGAATTAACAAAATATTCTCCCAAGGAAATCATAGTAAACGGAATATTTAATTCCAATGAAAAGCTTATGAATGAGCTTAAAGCAAGATTTTCATTTTATATCAATATTATCGAGGAAGAGGATTATATTCCTGATGATGCAATAGAAATCATAAGAGGAAGATTTTCTCACGAGGAGCTTGAAAGCTCGCATATTTTCGGATACAGACAGTCAGCTTATGCTTTATATAAAATAATAGAGTATTTGGAACAGACTCAGTTCAATGAGCTTAAGCATGTTTCCAAATTTGAATACTATGAGGAAGACGATTTTGCACAGATTGATGTTTCCTCAAAACGAAACTTAGAGCTTACGGGGACTATGCGGGATAATAAAAAAGCAGGTTCTCTTCTTGGAATTTTAGATAAAACCTGCACCTCAATGGGTGCAAGACTTCTTAAGCATTATATTGATATGCCTTTAAAATCCTATACTCATATAACCAACAGGCATAATGCAGTGGAAGAGCTTTTAGAAAAGCGTGAAATAAGAGATGCTCTTTGTGTTTCTTTGGAAAAAATATATGATATTGAAAGACTTTCGGGGAAGGTTTCCTATCGTAATGCTACAGGAAGAGACCTTATAGCTCTTAAAAAATCCTTAGAGCTTGTTCCTGATATAAAGAAAAATCTTTCAGGCTGTAAAAGTACTCTTCTAAAGGAAATTTACGAAAATTTAGATGATCTTAAGGATGGCGTGGAGATTATAGACCGTGCACTTTTGGAAGAACAACCCATTTCCTTAAAAGAAGGTAATCTTATTAAAGACGGGTATAACGAAAATCTTGACGAATTCCGCCGTGCGATGCGCGAGGGAAAAGACTGGATATTCCAGATTGAAGCTCAGGAAAAAGAAAAAACAGGTATAAAGAATTTAAAAATCGGCTTTAACAAGGTTTTCGGTTATTATATCGAGGTTACAAAATCTTATCTTGATATGGTTCCCGAGTATTTTTTAAGAAAACAGACTCTTGCAAACTGTGAAAGATACATAACCTCTAAGCTTAAGGATGTTGAAAGTCTTGTTATAGGTGCAGAAGAAAAAAGCATTAATTTAGAATATGAGTTGTTTGTTGAAATCAGGGAGGAAATGTATAAAAGATTAGACAGAATGCAAAAGACCGCAAAGGCACTTGCAAAGCTGGATGTTCTTATCTCATTTGCTGAAGTGGCTTATAAAAACCATTATGTAAAGCCTCTTTTATCAACAGACGGTAAAATAATAATAAAGGATGGAAGACATCCGGTTGTAGAAAAGGTTGTTACAACAGGTGCATTTATTCCGAATGATACATATCTTGATATGGATGCAAATTCATTCTCTATAATAACAGGTCCCAATATGGCGGGTAAATCAACCTATATGAGACAGGTTGCCCTTATAACCTTAATGAGTCAGATTGGTTCCTTTGTACCTGCGAGAAGTGCTACTTTACCTGTTGTTGACAAGATTTTTACCCGTGTAGGTGCATCGGATGATTTAGCATCAGGGCAATCAACCTTTATGGTGGAAATGAATGAGGTTTCAAACATCCTCAAAAATGCCACTAAGAACAGTCTTATTATCTTAGACGAAATAGGCAGAGGTACATCAACCTTTGATGGCTTAAGTATTGCCTGGTCAGTGGTTGAATATATACTTAAAAAAATCGGAGCAAAAACTCTTTTTGCAACTCATTACCATGAGCTTACCGTTTTGGAGGAACGCCTAAAAGGTGTTAAAAACTATCAGGTTGCGGTTAAGAAAAGAGGAGACGATATAACCTTCCTTCGTAAAATTATCGAAGGGGGCACTGATGACAGTTATGGTATTGAGGTTGCCAAACTTGCAGGCGTGCCGAATGATGTTGTTAAACGTGCCAGGGAAATTGTTGCTGTTCTTGAAAGTAAGGAACTTGCGATTGATGAAATAACTCTTAAGAATATGCCTCAGCCGAAAAAAGAGGATGAAGCCCAGATAGGTTTTACCTCAGTTGTTGATAATGATGTTATAAAAACCTTAAAGAGTATTGATGTAACAACCCTTACTCCGATAGAAGCTTTAAATATTTTAAATGACTTATCGAAACAGGTTAAGCAGATGTGTTAATATCCGAACCCGCCAAAACCTTTTAAATCCAGCTTTTTTGTCGTTGTCGATTTTGATATACCCTCGTATTATCGAAATCTTCCGCCTAAAAAAATCTCGAATTTAAAAGGTTTATGGTTCAGCGAATTTATTGTCTGGATTTTTTCAGGCAATGCTAGGCAAAAACGCAGTGAATATTAACATATTTGCGAGTATTTTAACGACGCAGGGGCGAAAAAATCCGACAAGAAACGGGTTCGGATACTAACGCATCTGCTTAAGGAGATTTAAAAATGTCTTGTATTAAAGTATTGAGTCCACAGCTTTCAAATATGATAGCTGCAGGGGAGGTTTTGGAAAGACCTGCTTCTGCAGTAAAAGAACTTGTGGAAAATTCGATAGATGCAGGTGCAGACCGTATAATTGTTGAAATTTCCGAGGGCGGTAAAACTCTTATAAAGGTTACTGATAACGGCTCGGGAATGACAAAAGAGGATGCCAAAAGCTGTTTTTTAAGACATGCCACAAGTAAAATTTCCAAAGAGGCAGACTTAGAAGAAATTGCAACCTTAGGCTTCAGAGGCGAAGCTTTGGCAAGTATTGCAGCTGTTTCAAAGGTTACCCTTGAAACAAGAACTGAGAATAGTATTGTTGGTACCCGTATTGTCATAAAGGCAGGGGAGATAATAGATATTTCGGAAATCGGATGTAATGTCGGCACTTCAATTACCATTGAGGATTTATTTTTCAATACCCCTGTAAGAATGAAATTTTTAAAATCGGATAATACCGAAGCAGGTTACATAACCGAAATTATGGAAAAGCTTATTATAGCCCGTCCCGATATATCCTTTCTTTATATAAAAATAAAAAGGAATGTTTGTATTCTGCGGGAGATAATAATGAATTTTCCAATCTTTTAAATATCTATTCCCGTGAAATATGCGATAACTTAATTGAAATTAACTATGAAGCGGATTTTATAAAGATCAAAGGTTATGTGGGTAATGAAAAGATACTTCGTAACAACCGTAAAAATCAGATTTTCTTTGTTAACGGCAGAGTGGTTAAAAATAAGATTTTTTACGGCGCCGTTGATGAAGCCCTGAAAGAAAAAGTAATGGTTTCAAAATATCCTTTCATAATTCTCGATATTGAGATTGACCCTAAAGAGGTGGATGTTAATGTGCATCCAACCAAGGCTGAAATTAAATTTTCCAATGACCGTTTAATATATAATCATATTTTCAGTGCGGTGGCTTCTTCCCATAAAGTAACCGGAATGGACGAAAAGGTGAATGTAATTAAAACAGAAAAAGAGGAAACAGCTGAAAGCTTTTCCTTTATTCCTGAAAGCAAACCCTTTGAAAATAAGAGTGAGGTAAAGCTAACCTTAAATACTTCTTCCAAAAAGGAATATAGCAAAAGCTTTGATGTGGTGGATACTCCGAAATTTGAAGCGCTGACGCCTAAAATCAAAGAGATTTCCAAACCTTATGGCAAGGAAATCACGGAGCCTCAAGAAAGCGAAACCTTTACCCTTAAAATTTCCGAGCCTTCCAATAAAAAAAGCGAAGAAAAAAATACAATAAAAACAGAAGAAAAAGCTAAGGCTCCTTGTGAAGAAATAAAAGAAGAAAAAGAACCTGTAAAAGCGGTTAAGGATTATAAAATAATAGGCCAGATATTCTCTTCTTATGTAGTTATAGAACGAGGGGAAACAATGTATCTTTTAGACCAGCACGCCGCTCATGAAAGACTTCTTTATGATAAGCTTTTAAAGGAGTTTGAAAATAAAGAAATTGTTACCCAGAGACTTTTGATTCCATGTACCGTTAAATTAAGTCCGGTAGAGCTTGAAATTGTTTCGGAAAATCTTGAGGTGTTTACAGGACTTGGTTTTGATATTGATTTCTTTTCGGGAAATGAAATAATCGTAAGAGAGCTACCTTACGGAATTTCAACCGCTGAACTGACGGATACGGTTATTGAAATTATTGATATAATAAAAGACAATAAAAAAAGCCTTATTACCTATAAACAGGAAAAGGCACTTCATACCCTTGCCTGTAAAAGTGCAATAAAGGCAAATATGAGCTTTTCGGAAATGGAAACAGAAAAACTTGTAGAGGATGTACTTAAACTTCAGGATGCAAATACATGTCCTCACGGAAGACCGATTTTCGTATCCTATCCGAAAAAAGAAATTGAAAAACAGTTTAAGAGGATAACATAATCTATGAAAAAGCTTGTTTGTGTGGCAGGACCGACAGGTTCGGGAAAAACCTCACTTGGAATTGAAATTGCAAAGGAATTTGACGGAGAGATAATCTCAGCCGATTCAATGCAGATTTACCGTGAATTGAATATCGGAACTGCCAAACCCTCAAAGAAAGAGATGGCGGGAATACCCCACCATCTTATTGATATTGTTGACCCTGACGGTGAATTTTCAGTTAAAGAGTTTGTGGATATGGCAAATGAAAAAATTGAGGATATAACTGCACGGGGAAAGCTTCCCATTGTTGTAGGGGGTACTGGCCTTTTTATTTCCTCCCTTATTGATAACGTTCAGTTTTCCGAAGGGGAGAGTGATGAGACCTTAAGAAAAGAGCTTAGTGATATTGCCCAAGAAAAAGGGGCAGAGTATCTTCATTCCATGTTAAAGGATATTGATTATGAGTCTTATCTTCGTCTTCATCCCAATAATGTAAAGAGAGTTATCCGTGCAATTGAAATATATAAAACAACCGGAATAACCATGACCGAACAGATAAAAAAATCAAAAAATATACCGTCTGACTTTAATCTTTTATATATAGGGCTTAATACCGACAGGGAAATAATATATGACCGTATTAATAAACGAGTGGATATTATGATGGCTAGTGGACTTTTGGAAGAGGTTAAAGGACTTAAGGAAAAAGGCTATTCTAAAGAGAATAAATCTATGCAGGCAATAGGCTACAAAGAACTATTCTTATATCTTGACGGAAAGCTTACACTTAATGAAGCTGTTGATTTAATCAAGCAGGAATCGAGAAGATATGCTAAAAGACAGCTTACCTGGTTCAGACGGGATGAAAGAATAAAATGGATAGATATAAAGGAATGTAATACAGTTTTAAAACAAATGGATGCTGTAAGGGAGTGTATAAAGGCACTATGAATAAAAACTTTAAAAGCAGAATACTCGGAATAGTATTACTTATGGTTGTTTTGGTTGGCGGAGTAAGTATGTACTATATAAGCACTCATACTGCGAAGACCGTAACCGTGTATAAGGAAACTGTGGAAAATAAAATCAAATCCACGGGAATTATATGCACTGACCAGACTCTTATAAAATCTGAAAGTGATGGTGTTGCTCTTTATAATTGCCGTGAAGGGAAGCTTATTTTACCCTATGTAAAAATAGCAACCGTGTACACAGGTGAAATTTCAGAAGAGTCTAAGGAAAAGCTAAGAGCCATTAATGATAAAATTGTTTTTGCTGAGGCCAATGACAGACAGGGTAAAAACATAGTGGGGGATGTTACCTCCATAAACAGAGATATAAATAACTCTATCCACGATATAATTACCACTACCAATGAAAATAGCTTTGAAAATGTCTATAAGCTTAAAAATGAAATTATAGCTTATAATAAAAAGCTTATGGAGTTAAAGGGAGTTAAGGTAGAAATAAAAGAAGAAAACTTAAATGAGGAAATATACAAAATAGAAGCGGGAATGAACAGCGGTAAAAAGGAATACACAAGCCCTGTAAACGGTATGTTTTCCACAAAATTAACCCCATGGGACGAGCTTGTAAATCCTGAAAATATAATGAGTCTTACCGTAAAAGACTATGATAAGCTTTTAAAGGAACAGGAAAGTGAAGAAAACGGTGTTCAGGCAGGAGAACCCTTTTGTAAAATAATAAATAATTATGAATGGTATCTTGTATCTAAATTCCCGACAAAGGATATTGAAGATTTATCGGTGGGTAAAGCTGTTGAAATAAGAGTTACCACCAACTCTGACCGAAAGGTGGAGGGAACCATACAATATATTTCCGAAAAAGACGGTAAGGAAGCGGTAGTAGTTATAAAATCCACCAAGCATCTTGATAATATATGGACCTCGGGAAAAGTGGAGTTTGAGCTTATCAAGAACACCAAAACAGGCTTTAAAGTGCCTCAGTCAGCTCTTATCAAGAGAGATGGTAAGGTTGGTGTTTATGCGGTAAAGGACAGCCTTTATAAATATATAGAGGTTGAAACTGTTAATTATGACGGTGATTATGTGATTTTAAAGGATAAAACCTCAGAGGGTGAAAGTCAGCGAAACAGTATAATTTTATATGATTATGTAGTTATAAATCCCGAGAAGGTAAGAGAACGAGACTTTGCAAGCTGATGATCAGGGAAAATATAAAAATACTTAAGGAAAAAGTAAATAACGCCTGCATAAAAGCGGGAAGAAATCCCGACGAGATTGAAATAGTAGGAGTAACCAAGA
>JAZOVB010000231.1:0-77447 GCA_045658425.1 Clostridia bacterium
AAGCGGTTCGTCGAAAATCGCCGAACCCTACGATTGCACGATTCAGATGCCGTCAATTGACACAGTGCTCAAAAGAGCACAAAAGAGCGACAGCTCTTAAGAATTTTATGCAATAAAATTCTATATGTGTCAATTATACCACAGTATACAAAAAAGAGCAAACCTAAATTTGCTCTTTTTTAATTTATTTTATATATTCTTTTATAAGGGATACCATTTTATCTCTTAAAGTTTCAATATATTCTTTTCCTCTTGGAAATTCGGAAAATTTCAATTTATTACCTGCATAATCATCAATAAGATTTACAACCGCTTCTCTTCCTATATATTTTTCAAGGGCAAAGCAGGTATTCATATCATTTATCGCCTCATAGGTTGCTTTACCTCTTATGGATGTATACGCACCGTCTTTGGCGGGATATAAAATAAATGGGTCTCCTGACGGAAATACTCCGTGACAGGAGGTAGTAAGATATGGGTCAAGCTTATAAAGAGAAAGTCTTCCGTTATAGAAGTTGAGTCCCCAGTGAAGAAAGCCTTTAATGTTATATTTATACATTAAAAAGCCTAAAATTCTTACTCTTGAAAGAGGCATTGCCATTGTGCTGTTTGTAAAGGTATACTGTGGTCCGCAACAGTAATATGCCCATTGATTTTCAATTTTATGTTCTAAAAATTCTTCAATATGAGAAACTGAGGTAACAGGACATTCAACGAGACCTTTTTCATAAAAATCAAACTGAGATAATGCATCAAAAGTTTTAGCTTCACCAATTAAGGGTTTTAAAATATCATAGCCTGTTTTATAGGCTTCAATTTCTTTTGTATTAGGCTCGTCCGATATATGGAAATAGGTTTTATCAAAAACTCCTTCTTCTTTCAGTGCGGAAATAATTGCAGGAATATAATGTTTTAAAAATTCTATATATTCAGGGCTTTTTGAGGACACGTGCCAGCCGAATTTATAATCGCACACTCCGTTTTCAGTCACCTTTATATTAGGGGCATATTCTGCTCCCCACTGTGAGAACATGTGCGCCATTTCATAATATTCCACATTACATTTTTTACAGATTGAAATAAATCTTTTAAATTTATCAAAGTTAAAGAAATATTTTTCTCCCTCTTTAGTTATATCCACAAGCTGAACGCAGGTTTTCTGTGTTCCAAATGCTGTATCAAGGGGCGGTGTATGTATAGGCACCAAAATCATATTAACACCGTCTTCACGGGCTGCCCTTATATATTTTTCAATCAAATCAAAATGAGCATCAGAATAAACTGCTGCCTTATGATAATCTGCAATACAATCCACATAAAACCATCTTGTATAAATAAGCTTCTGAGAGGGCATTATTTCATCAATTACTTCAATATTCATTGTTTTCTCAAAAACAGAACCTTCTTCAATATCGCATCGTGTATTCTTCATATGCTCTAATTTAAGGGTTACAGGATAATTTCCCGCTTTTATATCTTCAGGAAGATTAATTTCTACCCATAAGGAGGAGGCCCCTCCGCTTGATATAAAGATATTTTCTCTTTCGGAAAGAGGTATCAGAATATCCGGCATAAGACCCGGTTCTTTTGTGATATAATCATTATCCATTCCCGCTTCCGGCTCTGTATATGGCATATCCATAACAGCATTTTCCACTAAGTACACCTTTACATAATCTTTAATTTCCGATTCAACCGAAAGCTCTGTTGACACACACATATTAATATTCAAAGCTATCTGATAAGAAAAACGTTCCCCCTTTAAAAGAGTTTTCTCCGTTATTTCGTTATAATCAAGATTACTGTCTCTTCTTACCTTTTCAAGGGATGAAATTTGTTTAACAATAACAGCCATAAAAAACCTCCAAAATTTTACTATATAAATGATACTATTTTTAAAATAAAAAATCAATGTATAAATCAATAGCACAATTGTATAATAAAAAAAGACTGTTTATAAGGTCAGACCTTATAAACAGTCGATTTTAAAAATTCTTAGCCTAATTCAGCAAAGTATTTGATTGTTCTAACCATCTGGCTTGTGTATGAGTTTTCGTTATCATACCAGGAAACAACCTGAACCTGAGAATAACCGTTACCCATATTTGTTACCATTGTCTGAGTAGCATCAAAGATAGAACCGAATCTGCTTCCTACGATATCAGAAGAAACGATTTCGTCTTCGTTATATGCGAAGGATTCGTTAGCAGCAGCCTTCATAGCAGCGTTGATACCTTCAACGGAAGCATCACCCTTAACAACTGCAACTAAGATAGTTGTAGAACCTGTTGGTGTTGGAACTCTCTGAGCAGAACCGATAAGTTTACCGTTAAGTTCAGGAATAACAAGACCGATAGCTTTTGCAGCACCTGTAGAGTTAGGAACAATATTAACTGCACCTGCTCTGGATCTTCTTAAGTCGCCCTTTCTCTGAGGACCGTCTAAGATCATCTGGTCGCCTGTATAAGCGTGGATTGTAGACATGATACCGCTTTCGACTGGCATATAGTCATTTAAAGCTTTAGCCATTGGAGCTAAACAGTTTGTTGTACAAGAAGCTGCAGAAATAACCTTATCTTCTTTTGTTAACACATTGTGGTTAACATTGAATACAACTGTTGGTAAATCATTACCTGCAGGAGCGGAAATAACAACTTTCTTTGCACCTGCTGTTAAGTGAGCTGAAGCTTTTTCCTTAGAAGTATAGAAACCTGTACATTCTAATACAACATCTACATCTAATTCTCCCCAAGGAATGTTTACAGCGTCTTTTTCTGAATAAATTTTGATGGTTTTGCCGTCAACTGTGATTGAGTCTTCACCTGCAGAAACAGTATCAGCAAGAGCGTATCTGCCCTGAGCTGAATCGTACTTTAAAAGATGAGCTAACATTTTTGGGCTGGTTAAGTCGTTAATAGCAACAACCTCATAACCTTCTGCACCAAACATCTGTCTGAAAGCAAGACGACCAATACGTCCAAAACCGTTAATACCTACTTTAACTGCCATAGTATTATACCTCCTAAGTTTTTGTTATTAATTTAACATTATTATTTTACAATATAAAACCAAAATATGCAAGTATTATTTACATTTTTTTCTTTTTTATTGGTTTATAACTATAAACCAAGCATCTGAACTGATAATATTTAGATATATTAACTATTTTTTTATAACTTTAAGCATTTCACCGTTGTTGATAATCTGTTCGTTATACATAAATAATATATCCGCATTTCCTATATCCACATAATTCGGAATAAGCGTACTTATTACATATCTTAAATCAATAAGAGTAATTTCCGAGTATTTTTCAATTAAAAGAGGTGCAACAGTACAGCTGTAAGAATCATTAAAAATAACAAGTCGTTTTCCCTCAGGTCCGTTTGGATTTTTAATAATACTTATTGGTGAAGGTCCTGATAAGAACAAGTCGTAAGGAGAAGCTGAGATTAATTTTTCTGTATTGTAAACGGTTGTTCCCGGGTCTCCCATTATATTATTTACAGTTGCAGAATCGGTATGGGAATTTGTCAGGTAGTATATTTCCTCCCCTTTTATATCCTTAACCTTTTTGCTATGCTGTCCGATAAAGTTATCAACTTTTATCTTATTATTTTCAGTTATATCGATTTCAAAGCCGAGTTTTGAACCAAGTTCATTTACAAGAGAGGATATTTTATCCTGCTTAAAATGAGGATCGGTAACATAATAATCGCTTAAAGACAAGGTTTTAAATAAATCGATATACTCGGCACTTTGAATTTTTGTTGACATAATTTCCAGCATTTTCCCATAATCAAAGGGGGTCTTCAAGCTATCGTTTATAAAATAGCTTTTACTTGGAATTACCGAATAGAATACTCTGTTATTCGGATAACAGGATGCAAGATATTCTATTTTTTCCGAGGCTGATTCTACGCCTGATGTGCGGATTTCCCCTATGAAATCCATATAATATCCGTTATGGGATATTATCCCCTGCTCATCAGGCTCTATTAGTTTTTTCTTTCTACTTCAAGCTTTTCAAAGCTATCCTTAAATTCTTTCGGGGCAACCTGGTCGATTATAAGAAGAATTATATTACCTTTATTGACAACAATTACGTCTTCTCTTTCAACGCCTACGCAAATCCATTTTCTCGGGTCTACCTTTTCTTTGATTTCGGCTTTTACCTTTTCAACATCAGTCCCCTCTTTAACTTTAACAAGGCAAATAGAATGAGCAACGCTTCCCATCATAGGCTCACTTGCAATAGCTTCTTCAAATTCCATATTTTCAATACCAAGATAGTATGCACTTGTTTCCGGGGTTATTTCCATCTGCATAGTATTTGGAAGCTCTGCATTAACACCTTCATAAAGTCTGTCCATAATACCGCCAAGTGAATACGGGTCTTTTACAACATTGAAGCCATCAAGTATTTTTACACATTCGGCTCTTGTTATATTGTTTTCAGGTCTTAAGGTATTATCTTCATACCCTGAAACACATTTTGCTTCAACAAGTGCGGAAACAAATTCCTTTGCATAATCAGCAATATCAGCAAAATCCTTAAAACCCTTAATAGCATCTTCGCTTTCCGAGGAATAGTAGAAAGCTCTTCCTGCCATTGTCATAACATCCTGCCTTGTAATAAGGCTCTGCGGATTGAAGTTATCAGAAGGTGCTGCTATCTGAAGAGCAAGAAGCTTTCTTACAGGCTCATAAAACCAGTCAGTTTCCTTAACATCAGTAAAAGGAAATTCAGGATACTCTGCAATATTAATGTCAATAACAGATGAAAGAACAGTTGCAAATTCTGCTCTTGTCATATTATTATCAGGCTTAAAGCTTCCATCCTCATAGCCTTTTATTTTTCCTGCTTCCATCCATTTCAAGATAATGTCCTTCGCCCAATGAGAGTCAACATCCTTTGCGGCAGATACGCTTAATCCCGCAAAAATTGTTAAAACCATAGAAATAGCTAAAATTAATGATAGTATTTTTTTCATAGTTTTTTCTCCTTTTTAAAAATTTCAATTTATTAGACAATCATTTTCAAAAAAAGTTCCCGATTAAAAGCTTCTTTTTTAAAAAAGCACAAGGGAAATTCTCTTGTGCTTTTTGTAATTATATACTTATTGAATAATTTGGTGCTTCCTTAGTAATAGAAATATCATGAGGATGACTTTCTTTAAGACCTGCACCTGTAATTTTAACAAATTTACCATTTTCTTTAAGGCTTTCGATATTTGGTGTTCCACAGTAACCCATACCTGCTCTTAAACCGCCCATCAACTGATAAATGGTTTCACTTAAAAGTCCCTTATAAGGAACACGGCCTTCAACGCCTTCCGGAACAAGCTTTTTACTGTTCTGCTGGAAATATCTGTCCTTACTTCCGGCGGACATAGCAGCAAGAGAACCCATACCTCTGTATACCTTAAACTGTCTACCCTGGAAGATTTCAGTCTGACCCGGACTTTCTTCACAACCTGCAAACAGACTGCCAATCATAATAACATCAGCACCTGCAGCAATTGCCTTAGGAATATCACCTGAGAATTTGATACCACCGTCTGCGATAACCTTAACGCCTGTACCCTTAGCAGCTTCAGCAACATCCATAACAGCGGTAAGCTGAGGAACACCGATACCTGCAACAACACGTGTTGTACAGATAGAACCGGGGCCGATACCAACTTTAATCGCATCTGCACCTGCTTCTATTAAATCCTTTGCTGCTTCAGCGGTTGCAATATTACCCGCAATAAGCTGAAGGTCAGGATAGTGTTTTTTAATAAGCTTAACTGTATTCATAATACCTGCAGAGTGTCCATGAGCAGAGTCTAAAACAACAACGTCAACCCCTGCTTTATACAAAGCTTCTGTTCTTTCCAGAACATCCTGAGTTACACCGATTGCAGCACCTACTAAAAGTCTGCCCTTTTCGTCTCTTGCGGAATTAGGATACTGAACAGCTTTTTCTATATCCTTTATTGTAATAAGTCCTTTAAGGTTACCTTCATCATCAACGATAGGAAGCTTTTCAACCTTATACTTACAAAGAATTTCCTTTGCACGTTCCAGGGTTGTTCCTTCGGGAGCAGTGATTATATTCTCACTTGTCATATACTCTTTGATAGGTCTTGAATAATCGGAAACAAATCTTAAGTCTCTGTTTGTAAGAATACCTACCAATTTACCGTCAACAGTAATGGGAACACCGGAAATTTTATATTTACC
Source organism: Clostridia bacterium (assembly GCA_045658425.1). Taxonomy (GTDB): domain Bacteria; phylum Bacillota; class Clostridia; order UMGS1840; family HGM11507; genus SIG450. The sequence continues at coordinate 6,229 of JAZOVB010000231.1, forward strand.
CATAAGCTCGTCCGCATCTTTAATGGTATGGTCAGGAGATAAGAAGAACGGATCGGTAATAACACCGTGCTCTGATCTTTTTACCTTATCAACCTCATGAGCCTGGTCTTCAATCGGCATATTCTTATGGATAATACCGATACCTCCTTCTCTTGCAATCGCAATTGCAAGTCTTGCTTCGGTAACTGTATCCATAGCCGCACTCATCAGCGGAATATTCAATTTAATTTTCTTTGTAAGATAGGTTGATAAATCTACCTGATTGGGAAGAATGTCACTCTTCTGTGGTGAAAGCAGTACATCATCAAAAGTAAGGCATTCTCTTATTTCAAACTTTGACATATTAAACTCCTCCATTTTACATTACTTTTTATTAGTATAATAAAAAAGATAAAATTAGTCAAGAGGATTGATTATTTTTTACATTTAAGTTATAATAATTTCGGTGATTTAAATGAAATTTGTTAATTTTGACATAGAAAACAAGGTGTTTTTAGCCCCAATGGCAGGAATTACCGATTTAGCTTTCCGTACTGTCTGCCGTGATTACGGGGCTTCTTTGTGCTACTCGGAAATGATAAGTGCCAAAGGACTTTATTTCAAGGATAAGAAAACAAAAGATTTACTTCTTACAAACTCTTATGACTCTCCCCTGATTGTGCAGATTTTCGGAAATGATCCTCATATTATATCCGAAGGAGTTAAGATAGTTGCAGATATGGGATTTAAAATGATTGATATCAACAGCGGTTGCCCTGCACCAAAAATCGTAAACAACAATGAAGGCTCGGCTTTAATGAAAAATCCTACTCTTTTAGGTAAAATAACAGAAGCGGCGGTTAAGGCAACCCATCTTCCAGTTTCGGTTAAAATAAGGTCAGGCTTTACAGCCAACAGCATAAACGCAGTTGAATGTGCAAAAATTATTGAAAATTCAGGGGCAAGTGCCATTACGGTTCATGGAAAAACAAGAGAACAGTTTTATTCGGGGGATGCCGATTACGAAATTATAAAAGCAGTTAAAGAAATGGTTAAAATCCCCGTTATTGCAAACGGTGAAATTCACAATCCCGAAGATTGCGACAAGGTATTAAAAGCAACAGGCTGTGATTTTGCTATGGTGGGAAGATCGGCACTTGGCAATCCTTTTATTTTTGAACAGATGAAAGACTATTTTACTAAAGGAACATATAAGGAAAATTACAGTGTTGAAGAAAGACTTAATACACTTTTAAAACAGGCAGCTCTTACAACCGAATATAAAGGTGAATATCGGGCAGTGTTAGAAGCAAGAAAGCATATTGCCTGGTATTTAAAGGGAATTAAAAATTCAAAAAACTACCGAATGAGAGCAAACACGGTGGGAAGCATGGAAGAAATAAAGAATTTATGTGATGAAATAAACAATGAATGCAAATAATAAAAGCTATATATTAAAAAACCTGAAGCTTATACAGTTTCAGGTTTTTTAACATTAAAACATCTTTGTTTTTTCAAAAATCTTCACAAGTATTAAACCTATAATAAGACCCGCTATTCCCTGAACTGCATTTACCGGAATATTTACAACTGATGGTGCAAATCCATACATAAATCCCTCAAATATAAAATATCCCAATATCATTTCAACCTCTGCTAAAATTCCGCCGATAACTCTTGATGGTGTATTTCCAAGCTTATTGCTCATTACTTTAAAACTCAAATGTGCAATGACTGCCATAACGCCTTTAATCACAAGGGTTACGGGAGCATATACAACATATCCTGAGAGTACATCAGCAATAGCAGAACCTATACCTGCAGCCACAAATCCATACGCAGGTGATAAAAGCCACCCCGAAAGCAGTACTACACAGTCGCCAAGATTTAAATATCCTTTTAACGGGGATGGGACTTTAATAATCATTGTGGCTACACAGCATAGGGCTGCAAACATCGATGCAAGAATTATTTTTTGAGTTTTAGTTTTCATTTTAAATATCCCCTTTACATTTCATTACGCTTATTATATAATAAATCTGAATATATAACAACTACCAGTTAAGGAGAATTTAATATAACCAGATGAAATACTCAATCGATAGAAAATCCTCTAAAAAAGCTTACATACAGCTTTATGAACAGCTAAGAAATGACATTGTAAATTCAATATATAAATATGGTGATAAGCTCCCATCAAAGCGGATTCTTGCCGAAGAAGCTCTGACGAGTGTCATCACTGTCGAACACACATACGCCATACTGTGTGACGAGGGTTATATAGAGACAAAGGAAAGAAGCGGATATTTTGTCATATACCGAAAAAATGATTTTGTACCCGTTACAGAATATGAAATTTTGCACAATCCCGATAATCAACACTATCATGCAAACGACTTTCCTTTTTCAGTACTTGCAAAAACAATGCGTAATGTAATTTCAAAATGTGGTGAAAATATTCTTATAAAATCACCCAATGCAGGCTGTACTGAATTGAGAAAAGCAATTTCAGATTACCTTGCAAGAGCCAAAGGAATCAATGTTTCTTATAATCAGATAGTAATCGGTTCAGGGGCAGAATATTTATACGGACTTATCGTACAATTTCTTGGACAGGACAAGATATATGCGCTTGAAAATCCGTCATACGAAAAGATTCACTCTGTTTACAGGGCAAACGGAGCCCAATGTGATTTACTGAAATTAGGTAAGGACGGAATTCTTACATCACAGCTTGTAAAAACTAAAGCATCCATTCTACACATAACACCATTCAGAAGTTTTCCAAGTGGCATAACCGCAAGTGCTTCAAAGCGAAATGAGTATATTAAATGGGCAAAAGAACGAAATGCCGTAATCATTGAGGACGATTTCAATTCCGAATTTACTGTATCCACAAAAAATGAGGATACGGTATTTTCACTTGAACCAACACGAAGTGTAATATATGTAAACACTTTCACAAAAACAATTGCTCCATCAATGAGAATCGGATATATGGTTTTACCCCAAGAACTTGTAAACCCCTTTTTTGATAAAATGGGATTCTACTCCTGTACGGTTCCTGTATTTGAGCAGTATGTTCTTGCGGAATTTATTTCAAACGGTGACTTCGAAAGACATATAAACCGAACAAGAAGAAAACTTCGCCAGATGCTGAAAAACAAGTAAAGGAACATTAAAAACTCCACACAACTTTAAAAGGGACTGTAGACAGTCCCTTTTAAAGTTATAAATATTATTCTCACTCGGTGCGTTATAACGTGATTTACGTTGTTTCACCTGATTTTAAGCCGATTTTTTCGCTTTCTCCACTTAAAATCTTTCAATTATTTGGTCTTAATTGTTATCTGTTATCATTTTGTTATCATCTATATGTTAACATAATATTTGTGGTTTTGCAAGAGTTTAGGAAAGAAAATCCATCTTACTTATCGTTTTAAATATTCCTTATTCACGGCTGCATTTAACACTTGAACTGAAAACATATCAATGAGCGTAAAAATCTTATCATGTATCTCATTATACCTCTTTTCATCTAAATCAATCGAGGCTAATTTTTCGCCATGAGCTATCTTATTTCGCATATTTAGCAAAACAGTATCTATAAGTTGAAAATTAGTTTCATACTTATCTGTTTCCAATCCGATTACACTCATAATTTCAACAAAAACTTCCGAATTCAAATTGCTATTTGTCTTTATAATGCCTGAATATGGGATTTGTGATTTAGAACTATATAAATCAAATATCTCTCCAACGATTTTTGTATGCAAAATTGATTTTTTAGTTTCGGAAAATAATTTTGTTTTTTCACTAACAGAAAGAGCTAAAAAACTAAATTTCAAATCACCGTATGGTAATTTTAAACTTGAAACATACATTAAGTAAAATTCAGCAATATTTTTTATTGCACCTTCCCAGTGAGCGTATAGCAATGTAACCCCCGAACGCAAAGCTGTATCTTTTGCAAAATTCCTGGCGCTTTGGATATTTGCCTTTACAGCTGACAATTCGCGCTTTCGCCAACCCATTTCCGCATCAATAGCATCTTGCAAATCATTTATAGTCCTAATTTTCATACACTGAAATATTCAGCGCCAAACAATGATAAATCTTTATATCTCGGTATAGATCTTACTCCTGGAGTTGTGTTCCTTGTATATACTGCCTCCTGATATAAATTTCTTATTTTGTCTGTAATCACTTCGTTTCGTTTATCACTCTTTAGTATTTCATTAATATTTACATAAACACCATAAGCAATAGTTTGAAATGCTGCAGCCAATACCGGTCCGATATGTTTTTCTCCATTATACTTTTTAAAAGCATCTTCACCTAAAATGCCGTATAACAAATCAAATGTAGCTTTAAATCTACTTTCTATTTCATCATAATTCAAATCAAATTCACATAATTTAATTGTTTCTTTGTCCAGTAGTTCTGCAAAATCATTATAAATTCCAATATTATTCCAATTTATCTTTTCCGCAACAAGCAAACGTATTAACAGTTCCATTCGATATTGTTCGTCTGTTCTTCTGTCAGTTATTGGTAAACAATCTCTAAATGATTGATGTCGATCTAATGTGGCAACAAAATCATACAACCTTTTATTAGTCATAATCATCAAGCAATTTCTTACTTCTTGATCACTCAATAACGATCCACCAGTGTTCAATCTTTGAAACAATTCATATTTTGTATTTGGATCACTTTCTTTCTTCATTATAACAACATCTATTCTAGAACGTTTAAAAAACAACTGCTGTTCTTTTGTAAAGGATAATTCTGGAACTTTTTCATTATTCCACTGTACACCTGCAAAGGAAGGTAAATAATCTGTTTTTTGCAACGTTAATGGCTCCAACAACTTATCATTTTCATCCTTAAAAATACCAACAAATTGAAAAATTGTAGATAGGCGCTGCACACCATCAATAATGTCCCATACCCCATCTTCGTTTTGGCTAACAAAAATTGATGGTATAGGTATATTGAGCATAATAGATTCTATTAATTTTGTTTTCTGATATTCACTCCATCTAAAGACTCTTTGAAATTCCGGATGTATATCCATTTCACCGTCTTTGTATAAATTAATCAATTCCCCAATAGACATTTGATACGAATCTCTAAATATTTTACTTGTTCTTTCCTGAATTTCAGTTTGTAAAGACATTTGAATTCCTCCTTAACCTCTTCCTAATCGCCGTTTTTGCAACTTTTTCCATATTTGTCTGCACTGTGTACACATTTTTTCGTCAATACCTAGAATTTCTTGTAAAACCTCTTTATCAACTATATCTAAAGCAGTTTCTATATCAAGATTATTACGAACAATGTTATCAACACGCGAAAGCAATTCGGATTTTTTACCAGTATTAATCCCTTCTATTTTAGGAAGCATAATATTTCCCATTTCTCCAGGGAGTATTTCCAGCACGCCGCCCCCATAGCTTCTTCCGCAGATTTCGGTAAATGCAAAAGATATACTATTGTAATATGACAACAAAACATTATCAGGATCGACACCATCCACAAATTTCATTCGATGCATAGTGTCTGTAGAAACGGCATCGCAATCATTCAATACAAATTTCGGGTATAAATTACTTCTTCTTAAAAAGAATGCATCCGGAACCCATACAGAAGGTACAATGTACCATCTATCTCTAATAGAACACTTATATCCTGTATTTTCGCCATTGGCTTCGCCATATTTTATATATTCTATATGCATTTCATCATATTGCTCAATAGGAATATCAGGGAAAGCCAATAACATAGCTTTTCTTTCATCCGAGATATTTGTATTCCAATCTTCATCAGTAAAATATATTCCACGAGCATGTGAACTACGTCCGATTAATGGAAGCACAACGCTATCTAGGTTGTATTTATCTACAGTTTCTTTATTTACCGAGAAATAGTCATTATTGCCAGTTGTTATACCCACGTTAATCAAACCATAATCAGAAAATTTACAAAAACGAATATCATTTCTAATATCATTTATAAGACTTGATTCTTCTGTTGTTATAAAATACTTTGTCCATTTTTCTGTTGTATGCTGAAGTTTTTGGTATCCATTTGAATTCAAATCAAGCAAATCAAATCCATTCAAATCTTCCATTTCTATAATACGAATTCCTTTTTCTTCGCCACCTTTTTCACCAACAAATACTAATACTTCCTGTTCTATTTCATCAAATACCAACTTTTCAAAGGTAATCAAAGTCATCCGTTGCAAATGATCAGCTAAATATTTTCTTAAATCTTCTGCATATGCAACTTGTAAAATTTCAGCCGGAATAACAAATGCAATCTTACCATTTTCAGATAACATTTGAACAGATGCTACCAAGAAACCAACCCATGCATTTATCAGTTTGTTAGACTTCATACCGTTATCAGTTAATATTTTAGATTGAATTTCTCTTTGGGCTTCTGTTAAGTACTGATAACGGATATACGGTGGATTTCCAATAATTAAATCATACTTGATATTATCAGCAGTTCTTTTATAAAATTCGAAAAAATCCTCATTATAGACATTAACATTTTTCTGGTTTTTAAAGTTAAAATTAACCTTTTGAGCTTCTTCTTTTTCGATTTCTATAGCTGTAATTTCTTGATTATTTGAAATTATGTTTTGCTGATAAAGAGCTTCGATAAATACACCATCACCACAACTTGGCTCTAATATAGTATTTATTTTTTCAGACACAAAAAGCTTAACCATTGCATTAGCTAACTTCAATGGCGTATAGTAAGCTCCTCTTAATTTTTGTTCTGAACTGTTCTCTTTAAGCTTCATAATTTACCTCTTTCAAAACTGTTGTTTGTAAACTTTTGAAATTAGTTCTTCAATTTCACAAATCAGATTATCTTTTCTACTTGTCAAAACATTTATGCTATGTCTATCATGAACCTCGCTCAATTGACTATTGATTGCATATACTTCTCGGGTATTCTCAACAACCTTATTATATAGTATTAGTTGAGCTTCGTCCTCAAAATTTATTTCTATGAATGGCAACTTTGAAAGTACAAACGTACCTCTTGATATAAATCCATTTTCAAAGTTACTTCCCATTGTTTCTAATATTTTCTCTGTGTACGGATTTGACATCCACGCCTGAATATATTCAATTGCATACGGGCTTTCTTCTTTCTTAGAAATCGCGCAATATCCGGCTGTACCGCCAGAGGCAATAAGCATATCTTTGTCATCAAAAGCATACATAGCCTCTCGACTTAATATGCCAACAATCAATTTAGGAGTGTTTATAAATGCTGTTAACGCTTGTGTTCTGCCATATTGATACCATGTTTCTGCCGTGGCATTTGGCACATCTCTAACTCCCTTAACATCTACACTCTTAGGCACTAATCTTTCGTAATTATCATTTAGATATTCATAAGTTCCTGCATAATCACGCTGCATTACATCTTTAGAAATAAGCTTCCCATCGACACCGTACGGAAAAATAATATGTTTATCTGTTTCAAGTATACTATAGGAATTCAATCCTTTTTCTATTCTTTTTGTAGGCTTGAAATATGGTTTTAAAATAGCTTTTTCTATTTTATACTCTTTATCATTTCTATAGATCATATAACAACTTTCATCTTCACCAATTATTTCATCAGAAGAAAACCAATATATAGGTTTTGGTCTTTCTGCACTGGTTTGTATTCCGTTAAATATTTCAACATGATTAGTTATTGAAACACCAATTTCTCCAATGTTGTGCAACGAAGACAAAAACTCTTCATCGGTAGTCAACACCCAAGGTTCAGACGTTATATAATCAGAATTGTATTCCAACTGCCCAACATAACTTTCGGTTAATAATTCTGCTATTTGATTAACTCTTGTATATTTAAAACTCTCATTATTATTTTTTCTCAACAAAACAATAGAACTATAAATTGTCTTATCTTCAAACAACTGAGCATCGGCAAAATCATCCAATTGAACCATTAAATTGCTAGTAGATATTAATTTTCGTAATTCCTTTCCAGCCTTAATCTTAAAGAATTTATTTGGAATAATATAACAAATATATCCACCTTCCTTAGTTTTTGAATCGCACGTTCAAGAAAAATGAAATACTTATCAAACTGCATGTATGATGTGCGATATTTAGTTTTATAAGCATCCATTTCTACCTTAGGTAACAAATCATGCATTCCTTCGGTATTTACATAAGGTGGATTTCCTATTACAGCATCAAAGATTAAATCGTTCCAATCAAATGGTACAAGTTTTAGCAACTCATCTATAGTCACTGTCATATCACGTATATCATCATTGCTTACCAATGAATTACCATGTAAAATATTGTTTTCAAGTGCTGGCAAAATGGGATTTGTATCAACAACTGACGGAGTCGATTCATCGTCTATCAGTTTAATCAGCAAAGAAAACTTTGAAACTTCCACAGCATGAATATCTATGTCAATACCATATATACATGAACATAACAATTCTTTTTTCTCCGTAAAAGGAAGCTTATATCTCCCATTCCCAACTTCGATAAGATGACTTATATCATTACTTATATACCACTCTACACAATAAGCCTGTAAATAATCAAATACTTCTTCCAAAAAAACACCTGACCCGCAAGCTATGTCTGCAATTTTTAACGCCTTTATTTCATCGGGCGTTTTACCTGTACAAAGAGAAGCTAAGGTGGATTTTACAATATATTTAACTATTTCTACCGGAGTAGTTACAACTGATCTATTAACGCATTCATTTTTCTTGGTTAAAATGACTTGTTCATCGTTAATTTGCAACTGTTCAGTCAAAAACATTTCATATATTTTTCCCAGCATATTAGGTTCAAGTATATTGAATAGATAAGGGCTATTGGGGTAATATAACCCTTTTATAATATTTGAAATAACCTCGTTGTCTAAATCGAAGATTATTGACTCACCTGAAAACATTCCAGAATTATACTTTCTATCCGCCTCGCGAATAAGTTCTTCTAATTTATTTTTTAACTCGTCTTCATCAATAATCGTTTCGCTTAATTTATGATAAACAGGTAAATTTCTATCCTCACATATTCTTAAAAACACTATTTGATTTATAAATGCTTGAACTACATCATTTAATACATCAAGAGAGTGGTATTTTTCATCACTATGATACAGTACGTTACTTAAAGCTATTCTCCACTCGTTTATTTGTATTAAAAACCTTTTATCAACAGGCATTCTTTGTGCAACATCTGCCATAAATACATTGTCAAAATATGCATCAAAATCACCTGAATATACAACATCTCTTGATATGAGGGAATTTATCTCTTCAATCTTGTTAACATATTCTGAATAATGATAAATTCTATATCTTGCAACAGCAACATCGTCTTCTTCCTTTGGAATATACGTTGTGTCGTATATTACCAAATATTCAAAATTTGTAAGTATCGCTATCTTGTGACCAGCATTCCAACCGTATCTTCTTGTTTGCAATGCCGGTTCAGTAATTCTAGATATATCTACAGCAGGTTTCTTTGCTTCTACAAATAACTTAGGAACTCCACACAAAGTTAATGAATAATCTGGTCTGTCTGTTTCGTTAGTATAATTTTCAGCTATTACTTCTCTATACTGTGGAGCTAATCCCCTTGTGTTTTCTACATCCCATCCAAGAACACGCAATAATGGATCTATGTATTCAATTCTACACGAATGTTCGTTATAAGCTAAAGCAGGATTTTTATATGATGCTACGTTTGTTTCAAATTGATTAACTAAACGTTCCAATTCTCTGATATTAATCGGCATAGCGTTCCTCCAATTAAGTATTTTTTGTTCTATTAAGATACTTATCAATATCTTCTTTCTGAATCCTCCATGAATTACCGACTTTGGATGCTATAAGTTCCTTTTTAGATATCAAACGTCTTACTGTTTTATCGCAAACTTTTAAATAATCAGCTGCTTGTGATATAGTCAAAATACTATCAGACATAGTTGCATACCTCCTAATTCATTACTTTATATTATAACAAAAAAAGCATGGTAAGTCAAGGACTTTTATGGAATATCTTGGACAATTTTGGACTTTGATTGATGCAATTCTGTTTGTTTTCATATAAGCACTTCTATATATCTTCTAACCTTTTCTTCAACTCGTGCTAACTTAGAAAATTCCATAAGCTGATTCAAGTTTTTATCTTTATATCTTGCATATCTTTTATACGCATCTGTAACGATTTGAATGTCCATACAATATCGTTCTTGCAATATATCACACAGAGTATGCTCTATACAATACACATTAACCCTATTTCCAAACGGAGTTTTAACAGAAATAATACCATTTTCATATAGTTCTTTCTTTACTCTATGAGTGACAACTTCACTTTTAACAGATGAAGTATTATACGAAGCAGGAAATGTCATATCATACCTGCTTGGTGTTCTATTTGAAAAGCCCAAAAGATATAATGCTGTACCATTAGAAAAAACACCTTTCTTAAATCTGTTTTGCAAATTAAAAAGCTCATCATCCAGTCTCTCCGGTAATATATAGACACCTCTTGTTGAGCGTTCCAACATTCCCTTTTCTATCATTACTCGTAAGTAGCCTTTATGTATATTTAATCTATTTAATTCTTCTGTGGTAACAACACCATTATTCAAATGAGCAATATCCATAATTTTATCTATATTTGACATACTACCTCCTAGACAAACATGACTTTTATGCCTATTATTTTATATTAAATAGGCGTAAAAGTCAACAACAATATGTTTGTCCAGCTGATTTAGGATATATTTAGTCGACAAGTCGACTTTTTCTGTCCTAAGCTTTACTATCTAACAATAATTTTCTTGCAATTATAAACAAACTATTATCCACCGCTGGAATATCTCTTGACAAAGGATCTTTCATATACTCGACATCGGGGTTGAAATCAGGCTTTACAGATTGATAAATTTTATTTCGTGCATTAAATTCTGCTTCTGTGTAAATTCCTAAAAAATAAAACCGACCTAAAATCTGATGATTTCAGGTCGATTAAAGTCATATAAAATTATTCCCACTCGACTTCCGCTTTTTTAATCACCGTGATTTTCGTTGCTTTTTCGTGATTTTATTATCCACATTTTGCATTTTTCATCGTGGTGATTTTATTTCCGAAAGTTTTTGTACTCAAAATGTACTCATAAAATTATTCTTTTCTCCAACGTTTAATAACTTCCTCAAATGCAACATTAATCCAATCTTTATTCCATTCGTCATATACATTGACATTACTAGAACTTGGCATAGGATTTGGCATACTCATTTTGACAATAGCAGGAAGTGGAACTGCATCTCCGACCACCAAGCATTCACCTGCTGCCAAAGTAGGAAGAGTATCAACTAACGAAGCATTATTGTCAGGTAGCAAATTCTTAATACAATTTTGATCGTTTACGTTTGTTAATTTAAGAACAATAAAGTTGTTACATTGCGAGAATATCGTTTCTGACACTTCAGATGGTCTTTGGCTAACAACCATTAGATTCAAGCCGTACTTTCTACCTTCTTTAGCTATTCGTTCAATGGAATGTTTAGATGCATTGTATTCTGCTCCACCGTTCTTAGGTATATAGTTATGAGCTTCTTCACAAACAAGCATAAACGGAATATCATTAACCAACCCTGAGGTATGACGAAGTTTTGAATAGTGAAAAGCAAAATCAAAAATAACTCTTGAGAGCAAACTAATCACAATACTAAGTACCTCAAAAGGAATGGCGCTCAAATCAATAATAGTAACATTACTTTTATCTATGTAACCCAAGAATTGCTGAAGAATAACATCAAAATCTTCTGTTTTAAATGATTCGCCATTTTCTTTTTTAGGTGCTGTTATAAATTTGAGTCTTTTATCGGACAATTTGGTTTCTAATCGGGTTACAAATCTCTCAAATTCTCCGTTGTAAGGTCCATTTGAGGCTTTAGAATCTTTAGATTGACTAGCCGCTGCAAACAATACTTCCTCATTTAAGTAAACATTATCAGCATCATTTATAATCGTTCCATCACTGCGTTTAGGAAGATGAGGCAATGTTTCATTTTTGTTAATAATTTCACTGTTTTTATTTTTGATATATCTGTAAACTTCCCATATGTCGAAATACACCGGAGTATCATAATTGATATGCTCCATAGTAGGATTATGTTTTTCTTTGCTAAGAATTACAGCCTTTTTGAATTGTGATATTTGATTATGCGAATTCATTTCGTTGCTCTCAATAAACAGAGCCTCTAACTCCTGAGAATTCATAAGCCAGTACGGCAAACAAAGCTTTTCAACATCAAGACAATTTAAACTAAAATTCTCTTCTTCTGCAAGTTTAAAAGCTGACTGATATTCAGAGTGAATGTCAAAAATTATAACATGGGAGTTTTTTAGTGAATGTGCGTTTTCGTTGTGACCATTGCTAATTTTCATTATATTCTGCAAAAGTCTAGCAACGGCGCATGACTTACCTGAACCTGTAGATCCTACAACAGCTATATGCTTTCCAAAGAACTTATTTCCATCCACAAAATAATTTACTGCATCGTTATTAGAAAGATTTCCTATCTGAAATGAGAAATTATCGTTACTGCTAAAAATGGCATTGATAACTTCATCATCCGGCAAATATGCAGGCTCTGTTGGAGAAGGTAGATTTACACCACCTTGCCTAAAAGAAATACCATCTTCTATCTCCGAATAGCACCCTATAGGAGAACAAGAAACCGTATAATTAATTGTATCTGCATCTTTAGACTGAACGGCACAAACATTTTGAATTGAAGCCAGTATGTACATATCGTTGCCATCTTCTATAGCTAAATATTTTGAAACTTTAATTTTTGATTTATTCTGATCAAACACCTCAATACTATTGAGCAAAACTTGTATCGTACCCGGTGTGCTATTTATAACTTTTCCAATTTCAATCATTAATTATGACACCTCCAAATTTCTTTCTAAATTAACCAAATATCTTAATGTGTTCAATTCTTCAATTTCGATTTGTTCTGTATAGTAATTAGAACTACTTAAATCAATTGCTATATCTCCGATAATGAACAGCTGATTAACATTGCAAGATTCAAGAATCTCAGTTGTGATATTTTCCAAAGGTGCTATTTTACAAACAAATTCTGAAGAGCAGTCTGTGTTGTTTATAAAACTATCCGGCATAAATACACTTCCAACCATACCGCTATTTACTGCTTTTTGATATTTATGTAGTCCCAATATCACTTTTTGAATTATATCTGAGCCATTTTCAAAAATAAACAACGGAGGTCTTTGCAAAGTTTTCTTTTTATAATACTTTGCAATGTACTCTTGAATAAACGGGATTATTTGTTCTTCATAGGCTGTATGAAAGTGTTCTGAAAATACAAACGCCCTAATTGCTGTATTTAATGAAAACTGACTAGCTAAATGTTGTTTTTTTGCTTGCAAAACTTTCTTTTTGTCCACAGCAGCCAACATCCATTTTGTTATTAAAACAGATTCTTTGGATTTTAATTCATCAATAAATGTTTGTTTTTCAACCATTCGGTCTTTGGCATCTTTTTTAGCGGAAATATTAGCAACCATAGAGAATGCATTAGGATAGTATAATTCTTCTGCAGTCTTTCTATCGGTTTGCTCGCATAATTTTTGAACGACCTTTTCTTTCAGTTCTTCAAAATCTTCCGCCGGCTCATATGTAAAACATTCCCAAAATTTACTCCAATCGACACAAAGGTTTAAAACAGAATTGTTCAAGCTATAATAATTTAATAATTTATCTTTATCTGCTTTACTTTTCTTGGGTTTATTTGCAAGAGCTAGTATTGTTGTGTCTGGAATTGTATAAATTCTATGAAAATATGAAAGCTGCAATTCTTTACTTGTTGTAGTTGAAATATGTTTTTCAAAAGCAGATGTATCAAATTCTTCAATATTTTCACTATAATGTGCATATAAAATATAATGTGTACTTCTACCTAATGCAACACACTCATTATAATGACATACCATTTCTAAAATAGGAGCTGCCACACTAGACATTGTAAACTTGGAATCGTCATGATACTTACATTGAATGGTAGCTGTTGAATTTGGTAATTGTATATCAATATCTTCGATAACTCCCTCAAGCGTCACTGTTGCTTCATCGTCTGAATTTAGAATTTCAAGGATTGACTTGTTGAATTGATACAAATAACCTTTTATAGTGCTATTTGCTTGTCTCATATTCTCACCACCTTTTGTATTACAACATATTTTAATAATATTTCTCTCTCATTATTTAACACAATACTAGTTTTTTATCAGCGGTCAACCAATTAGTAATTTTGTATTATAATCTGTTACAAATAGCACACACGTACATAATACATATATGAATCCTGCGTTACTTAGAGATACTTTGTTTTGTTCCTTCAGTGTGGCAATGTAGTCAATTTGCTTCGCAAAGTCAATCAACGCAGTATTATCCAAATCATACTTGTTATTTAGAATATATGACATTTTCTTTAAATTGTGAATCATAACTTCCTGTAATAATGTTCTATCATATTTTCTGTAGTCATGAAACTTTGTTTCTGCACCAACAGTTTCTTTATAGTGCTCAATATCAATAACATTACATATTCTATCTCTGTAAGAATCGTCCGGCAATGGTTTTTCATTCAAATGTCGATATGATTCTATCATAGGATAATTTATATATAACTGTCCGTTTTCTACTGAATCATTAAAAAACATACTCATATTTTCTAATGTGTCAGCATTAAATCTTGGATCTTGTCTTTCATAATCAAACACTAAAAATATGTCTGTTATTTTTTTGCCTTTTATTTCGGGAAATTTTGCTTCTAAAAAACCTCTAAATTCTATATCATCATACTCATACCAATTTTGTCCAAACTCATTTGTTAAATCATCATTTAATACCCATAGATTTGTATTATACACCAAAACATTTTCAGGTGACAGCTTTATTTCAGGAAAACACTTAATAATTTGCCCGAATAAATTAACCTCGTCATCTGCGCCCTCAACAACTAGAAGAATATTTCGACTTTCATTATACATCGAATTCACCATTCTTATATAATTTCTCCAAATTATGCCCTTGTCTTAATTCTCTGCTTGTTGCTTCGCAGATAGGTGTCAAGTTGCCGTTACTTAATATCATAAAGCAATCCGGGCGCATAATTGAATTGCTTAATAAATTAGTATTATGAGAAGTTAAAATAACTTGACAATCAAATTCTTCTTCAAGCAATCGCACAATTTTTTCTGACAACTCAAAATGATAATATGCATCATATTCATCCATAAATACAAAAGACGGTTTATTTCGATTTAAATATTGTAAATAAAATCTTGTTAAAGCTAAGGTTCCACTTGACATATTACTAGAGAACAACAATGGTTTCTTGTGGTCAAAGTATAGTTCTTTGTTTCCCTCCGGTTGTTCTTTCATAACTAATTTACACTTAACGCCGCAATCGTTCAAAAACTTTTCAAAATTATCCAAATCTTCTTGTTCTTCAAAGTATTCCTCAAAATTAAAACGAATACGCATATTTGCATTTGCTGAGGTTGTAAATTTCATATTTTTTATAAATTGGGATAATTTATATATAACCGAAGTGTCTTTTTGAACAGTATTGTAAATGATATATCTGAGAGCTGTGGGATTTGTGGATTCTTTATCATCGTTAACACTAGCATCAAAGAATTCATCCCAATTCAATTCGTTTGCATTAATTTCATTCACATTTGAGAAGTCTTTTGTTCCATCATCTAGATTATAGCAGAATATCGTTTGATTATTTATGGTTAATTTTTCAAAAACGGTATCAAAAATGTCCCTTTTTTTATATTCGTAATCCAGCACATCGCTTCCAAATTGGAACGAATAGAAAAATTCTATTAATTCGTCATCAGCAGCATCGGCATTTTTATACATTCTTTGGTCATTTCGATAATAAAACGGATTTCTCGTAACCTGAATATCATAAACAATATCATATAATGCAGAACCCAAGTTGCTTTTTCCTTCTGCATTTTTTCCATAGATAATCATTTTGCTAATCAAATCAGAATTAACGCAATATTCGTTATATTTGTAGTCATGAACATTAGTAAAATCAATACTAATAGTGTCTCTAAAATTCTTATAATTTTTCACTTGAAACTTTCTAATCATAACTATCCCTCCAATAATCAATATATGATCGCATTCTTATTATACCACATGGTATCAAAAAAATCAATAGTATGCCGTAAAAAAATTACGGCATACTATTGATTTTACTTATTGACTAAAAATTCCACTTGTCAAAGTGCTGAAAATGAGCGAAAATCTCATATACAATAGCCTTTATTTCTTATCCGATTTTACAACCCTTTGAAACAAGGTCTGTTACAGTTTTAATGCCTATATCTCTGTTTTCAAAAAAGATTTCTTTTCCATTTGGATTTTCTTTAATTGAAATTACTTTCTCGCTTTCATCAATCCATACAGACCAAGCCGATTTAAGATTTGCTGTATTTTCATTCATTATCCAACAAGCTCAGGGTTGAAGTATTCTCCGTTTATAAGTACCTCAAAATGCAGATGTGCTCCTGTTGAGGTTCCTGTTTTACCAACTTTGCCGATATTTTGACCTCTTACAACTTCATCGCCTTTTGCTACAAGCAATTCTTGCGTAAGTCCGGCATATACGGTTTGAATATTATCTCTTTCAATTATGATGAAATATCCTCTTTCAGCGTTTCCGTATTCATCAGTTTCAGTTACGACATTACCCATAAAGTCGTATGAGATTTGACGTGTTTCCGTCCAGCCTTCATTATTTGCTCTTGCTGATTTTACGGAAGTAATATTTCCTGCGTAATCGGATGTATATGTTTCGTAATCACTTCCAACTTCGGTTTTGATTTTATTGCCATAGTTGTCGTAGTAAATACTTGTAACCACTGACGGATTATTTTCACCACCAACCACAGTTACGGTTTCCTTGCGATAATCGGCTGTAACATCATAGGAATATGTTTCTTTATACACAAGTGTTCCAGAGTTGTCATAAACCTCTTTTGTAAGTGGTCTTTGGAGAGTATCGTAGGTGTACTGTATTTTATTATATTCTTTCTGGTATCCATCCGAATTATAATCGTCGGTATAAATAATTCCGGTTTCAACATTACCAAAAGAATCATAGTACAAATAATTATGGTCTAACGCCAAAGTTCTGTAACGTATATTTTTAATTTCCCTTTCAGCAGTATAGTAGGTTCTTATATTTTTACCCAATTCATCTGACTTGTGTGATGCCTGCGACAGTATCATTAAAAATTGTTTATGTTTTATTTTTTATTTTTTATGTAAGCACTCCATAGCTTGTTCGGAGATTTGCTTCATTCCTAACTCAGTAGGATGACCATTTTCCTTGTCTATTTCTTTAAGACATAAATATTTAATTTCATTTTTTTCACAAGCTTCTACGAAACCTTTAGTGATTTCTTGTTTTAAATCAGTATTTATGATAACAATTACATCTTCAACAACTTCTTTTGCTCTGTTGATTAGGTAGCAAAATGCAGGCAACACACACTTTAAATTATCATCAGTCCAATCAGAATACTTAAGATTTCCAACAGGAGCATCTATCCAAGAATCATTTGTTCCTCCGAATATAAACATCGTGTTGATTTTATTTTCGGTAAAAACTTTTTCGGCTATATATTTATCAATTCTGCTAACAAACGATGATTCAACATCATACGTTTCTCTTACTGTATTGCAAATAGTTGAACCCGAAAAACTATCGTTAAGTATTATATTGAGGTTGTTTTCATTTGCCAATATTTTCCACCATGTTTTCTCTACGCCCTTAACAATTGGTTTTTCTTTTCTTTCATCGCTATAATAAAAGCGATACCCTGCTGGAATATATCCCTCATAAGTTGAATAACTGTCACCCATTATAAATATATTATTTTTCATTTTTTTATACCTCCATTATATTTAACCTACCCGACATAGTAGCACACAACACTCCACATGTTTCATTTATGTAATTTGAGCCATAAGTATATGATTTATCGCTTTCATCAGGATTTGTAACATCTAAGTTTGCCTACAAGAGAGCAGGCTTTCTTTACAACGTTTTTCCTTTCTGCAGATAAACTGTCGGAAAGGTTATCAATAACATCTTGAGCAGTTGTATTAGAAATTGCAAGGCTCTGTGTAGTTCCTATAAAACCATCAGCATTTTCAAGCAAAGTTTCAAGATCTTCTTTTTGTTTTCGTGTAAAGCCATATTCTGAAATCATTTCATCTTTCGCCTTTGCATTAATTGTAATATATAAAATGATTTCATTTGTTCCTCCGTTTGTTACAGTTTCAGTTCGTTTTGTAATTGTATGCATATCCCAAAACACATCTTTGAGCTTTTGTTTTTTAGCATCATCAATAACTACAACATCCTGAACTGTTTCATCATTTACTCTTGCAAAGATGGACAAAAAGTGTCCATCTTTTTAATTAAAATTCGTATGTATTCGTTGCTATTTTAGGATATTTGGTAAACGGACTGAATGTATACGGAAGTATTTCCTCTTCAAGTTCTTCTATTATACTGATTTCTCCGTTTAAATACCCATCAATTCGTTCAAATGCAGTCAGTGCTCTTGCCTTAAGCCCTGCATATCTTATATCTATAACTTCCCATCCAAATGGTTTATTATATAAAAACCACAGTTTTTTATGCATTTTATGGCAAGCATCTATAAACAAATACAAATCATTTTTCAGCAACGAAGCAATCTTTGAAAGTTCTTTTTTATCTTGTTTTTTATAAGCATCCCTTAATTTTTCCGCAATATAACATTTTATCTCCAAAGTTTTAAAAATGTATGCTATATATTCATAGTGAGGTTGCCATACATTTTTTGTTTTTGCATATTCGGAAAATTTTTCTGCATACTTACTATAATGCTCGCTCATTGGTTGTTCTTTTAAATACAAATCCGCCTTTCCAAGCAAAATATCTTGATAAAACAAAGTTTTACCGTGAAATCTTTCCATAAAGGTTTTATTTTCAATTCCTTTATCAAAAATATTCTGATATGCACTCATATTTTCAAACATTTCCGGACTTGTCCCTGTTATACACTCAAATCTTTCACGATATTTTTTTTCATTACCGTAAGCATATTCCGCTGCATAACAAAGAGTGAGCAAACTGTAAAAATGATTACATTCATTGCCATTATCTCCCCACACAGTTATAATAGTTTCATCTATATTATGTTTACTGCATGCCTTTAGTGCCAACTCCGTACATTCGAGTGCATAGTTTGTTTCGGGAAGATGCCCCGACCATGTCCATGCACCCCCGAAAAATATTACCTCTCTTTTTAGTTTCTTATGCTTTTTCAGCATATAATCATCGCAACCATATTCTTCGCCGTAATGCCAGTATATAAGAGTGACGTTTTTGGGAATTTTTGATATAGTATCGTCTGTTATTTCAGAGTCTTTATCATAATAATATCCTTTCTGTGAAGACATATTAAAAAACATATCACTGTAAATCATAGCTTGAACATCAAGTTTATCGGTGATTTCAAAAACTTTATTAAGATGCTTTAAATAAATTTCCCTGGAATTTTTATACCCGTTTTTCTTAAGATAATTTCCAAGACCTAAAGTATGAGTTTCATCCATGCCAAGTACTATTTTATTTGTTCTGAACGGTTCAAGAACTGATTTTATCATACTTTCAATAAATAAGTAGGTTTTTTCTTCTCCTACCATTAATTCTCCATGAGTATCTTTAACATCAAAAGACTCTTCATGTTGTAAATACTGATAATGGTGCCCCAAAGCCTGAATACTTGGTATTACTTCAATACCATAATTAAACCCGTAATTATCAATTTCTTTAAGTTCTTCTTTTGTATATCTTCCCCTTAGATATCCGAAATATTTTCTTTCAGGAACTTCAAACATATCCTCCATATATAAATAAAGTTTATTCATTCCCATTTTTGCCATATAATCCATATATTCTTTAAGTGAACTGACAGTAAGTGCAGCATTTCTTGATAAATCAAGTTGTACTCCTGCATTTTTTATTTTTGACGGTTCCGATATATTAAGTTTATTCCGAGCATCTTTAATTAAACTTAAAGCCCTGAAAAAGTATACTTTTTTTTGGTATATAATTTTGTATATCCCGTCTTTATATTTTATTTCATTGCTTTCTCCGCGTTCTGCAGTAATATTGATATCCTCCAAAATAAAACTTTCTTTGATATACTCTTTTAATTGATTTATACCATCTTTTAATTCTTCAGGCAGAAATTTAAAGTTTATCATTTTTATTTGTCCTTTCGTTTATGAATAGAGATTATAAGATGTTATTGCATTTTCATATTCGAACCCCGGTGACTTTTCCTGCCAGTCCGACAATGAAGAAATTTTATAATTATTTAATATGCATTTCTCTTCAATAATCGGTTTATTATATTCTTTCATATTTTTATTCCTCCCTTTTGCTACTCAAAAACAAGTAAGCTGTTTTTGGAATACTCTGTTATTTCTTCTCCCTCTGATGTTCGATATATTGCATAATTTCTTACATAATAAGAAGATTTTTCTTTTCTTTCATCAATTAATTCAATTCCGAAATATGTTACTCCTGAAATATTTTTATTAACCCCCTCATATTTCCTTACTGTTTTCCCATCAACATCGGAAATCTCGGGGTATTCTTTTTTTTCAGAATATAAGGTTCCGCTTTCAATAAGTTCTGTTTCAGGACTATTTGAAGCAATTCCATAAATTATTACAGAATTCTTGTCTTCATCAACTGAATAAAAATCCAAAAGACATACAGTAAAATCTATTTCCAAATTATCCGTAAGCAGTGTATCAGAAGGATTTGAATTTTCTCCCGACTTATATATTCCTACCATATTCATATAATCTTTATAAGAAATATTAACATCCATAACATTGGCACAATCAGTCAGTGCCACATAAAGTTTGTTATTTATTTTAACAGGAGGGTATTTTGTATAATGAGATTTATAGTTTTCATATTTCGAGTATCTTTCCACAATATAATCGCCCTCGTTAAACACAATATATCTGTCTTTATTGATTAATTTTTCACCATTATCAAGAACTTGATGTTCATAACCAAAATAATCAGCTATTTCCTCTAAAGAAATATACGCAGTATTATATCTGTACTCTGTGTTGATATTCTCAAAGTGGTTTTCATTAAACACATAAATATTTCTCCCCTGCTTTGCTTTGGAATTTGAGTATATACTTAAATCTTTTTTATAAATTCCATCACCAAGATATTTAAGAGTATATTCTCCGCAAGGTGCCACAAAGGATAAAACTCCGCCTTCGGAAGTAACATTGGCTGTAAATTCAGTATTATCCGAGTAAATTTCCCATTTTCCCGCTTTGAGATTATCAATCTTATAAATAAGCGGAAACTCTGTTTCATTTGCCGATATTTTAATTTCATTTTCTGTACGTTCATCTGATAAGGAAATATATGAAACTCTGTCTTTAATCTGAACGCCGACATAATCATCCGCTTCAAGCATCTGAATTGACAAAGGCTCAATATCATCTTTATCTTCGCTTACCCAAAGTACATTTAAAAAATACTCCGTTTCTTCTTCTTTAGATTTATAAGAAATCTCTGTCCTGTAATCCCCTGTTTCCATATCGCGTACGGTCGGTGAATAATTAGTACCTTCTACCATCCATTCTTCACCTTCTCCGCCTACAATATCTATTTGCAGGTTATCTTTTTCGGGTAATAAAACAGTATTTATAAGACGTCCTGAATACCCGTTTTCACTGTTTTTTATGGTAATAGTATTTTCATCTACACCAGGCTCAAAAACAGAATGTAATAACCATTTTTTTTCATAATTCACCTGAGTTTCATCTGATACAATCTTATCAAAAACAATAAGCGCACCGGGATATACATCATCAAAGAAATTTTCAAACATAAAAGTCCTTGTGTACTTTTCAGCTTTACCGTTATATGCCTTTGTCAAATCTCCTTTTAAATATGTATAAGACGGAGAATGTAAATCTTCCCCATAATCATACCCTAAAACTTCTCCGTATTCAGTTGCCCATCCCTTAATATCCTCAAAAGTATTAGTATTATTTATATATGTAGGAGGCTGCTGCCCACCTGCAACAGGATATGCCTCTCCGTAAAAAGAAGTTTCTTCAGGGTTAATTATAAGAAGAGAATTGTGTGCAATAGTTTGCTTGTTATATCCATAATCATGCGGGGTTCCAAAATAATCATAATATCCGCTGTCGATAGCCAAAGGTCCTTTGTAATATATTTCAAATTCTCCCGAATCAAGATGCCCGTGTCCTTTAAAAAATCTTTCCGGAGTTTTCATTGAAACCATAAGTACATCTGAATCTTTGCCTTCTTCCCAGCCTGTTCTTGCAGTCATAACACCCGAATGATAACCGTACCATCTGGAAAGAGGTAACTCTGAAATTGACTTTAGTCCGATTTTTGGATTATCAAGAATAAGAAAATGTACTCTGCTTACCTGATAATTATTCGGTCCTATGCTTTCTGAAAGTTTTTTTCCTGATGCACGGTAAAATTCCTGTCTGTAATACGGGTCGTTATACAAATTACCCGCAAGAAAACTTACAGGACCTATACCATAGTAGGAGTCTATCCCGATATTATCATCACCATCACTTGTAAAACTTCCGTCCGGTCTTCTGCTGTATATAAAGTGATATACTATTTCCCTTTGATTTGAAGATAAATATTCTCCGCAATCAATTGTATTTAATATCCACTTAAGATATAACTCGTATGTGTGTCTTTCGCTTCCGTATTTTTCTCCCTGATTATGAAATGAACTTTCATAAAAGTAATTAAGGGTAGGTATAAATTCATTAAAAATTCTATCAGAAATAAAATCATAATATTCAGGATATTCGTCAGCAACGGCTATGGAAAATGAAAAAAGATCTTTCATAAGCTGAGCTTCCATACTATGCCCTGAAATATATGCTTTTTCCGCTGCGGGAGGCCATCCTATTTCCATATTCCCTGCATGTTTAACACAAAGTGTTACTATCGTTTCTTTCTGGTCTTCAGTCAGTTTATCATAACACCAGTCATATACTTCCGCTGCAGTAAAAATCATTTGCCCTATATCTCTTGTTACGGTTACATCATCCTTGTTTGATATTTCAACCGGTTCAAAAGTACTAAGATAATTTATAATTCCATTAACAGATTTTGTTGCATAATTTTCATCTTCATATAAAAGATAAAAAAATGCATTGGCCTCTATGTACTGCAGATAATCTCTGTTACGATTGGTTGATGCTTCCTCACCTAAAGGAGATAACATACAATCGTATTCATTGTTTGCAGATTCTAAAACTGTATTATATACTGACAGATGCTCTTTACAATTAAGATTTTCTTTTATCGTTGCTATATCTTTATTTCTTACAAGCAATCTCGGGTGTTCGTTCGGCAACTCAGGTGCTTTCAGTGTACCTGAAAGCATATCTTCCGCATTAATATTATATGAATCACACAATCCTGTAACTGTCAATAAAGAAAGAATCAAGATTGCTATTATAAAAAATTTTATATATTTCATTTTTCACCTCTAAAAAAGAGAAACGCGAATTGCGTTTCTCTTGTCTGTTATGAACCCAATACATAAGTGCTTATTCCTGCATCTTTATAAAGCTCCCCATCTGCAGAGTTCAGCCATTCATCAAGCCCCGCTGCAATAACCTCTTTAGAATATACACATAAGGTTTCCAGTTCCGGTTTTGTATATTTTCTCATTGCCATTCCTCCTTACTCAACAGGTTCAAAATATGTAACATCAATTGTGAATGAAGAGTTAGAGGATGCATCCAGTCCTGCATGTACTGCTACATATTCACCCTTAGTATCTTCACTATAAGAAATTCTAACAGTCAGGTTAAAATCATCTTTTCCAGTAAATTCAGAAGCATTTAAAATAACATCTGCATATTTATCAAAAGTGTTAACTCTCTGTTGATTCTGGCCTGCAAATGGACTTAAATCAAAATATTTAATATCAATACTTCCGATATTTGCACCTTTTTCAAAAAATCCTTTATATGAATTTGATGTTGTCCAATTATAAACGCATTTGAATATATCCAATTTAGCAGTTACATCTTCACGTATTGTATGTCGAGCATATAAATTGAGTTTAACATCGGTGCTGACAAATTTTTCAGGAAGTTTGGAAGTATCCATCATAATATTTAGTTCTGATGTAGAACCACCGTAAAAATCATTCATTGTTTTAAAAGTTTTAATGTCTTTTGCCTCCATAGATGTATCAACAGTATAACTGTATGCAGAATTTGTTTTTACAGTATTTTTACTAATAGATAATGTTGCCTGTTTTAACTCAACAAGGGTAACAGTATAAGTTTTAGTTTCTGCACCATTTTCTACAAGAACAGTTAAAATATTATCCTCTACTGATTTCGTTACTGAGGCATTTTCATCAACAGGAGTTACACTTACTGAATCTTCTGAAAGTGTAATGTTGTTTTCCGCATTATAAAGGTAATATTCAGTTGTTTCGCTGTTAAATTCAGGATAAACTGTTCCTATTTCCGATGAAATTGTGCCTAAAGAAGCATCGGATTTAACTGACATTTCAGTTTCGTTAACAGAAATCACATCCGCTTCTTCTCTTCCCTTAGCATTCACTGCATAAGGCGTAACATCATAAATTCCGCCAAACAGATTATTGCGGTCAGCAAGTCCGATTATAAACTTATTACCGTAATTTTTTGATTGGGTATATTGTTCCGGCTCAAGTTTATAATCCTTACCATCTACAGACAATCCGACTTCGGTATCTCCCTCGTCAAAAGTACCTGCAAAATATACCCATTCTTCTCCGTTTTCGTCTGTCGCTTTAAACCAATAGTTAATTGTAACAGCTGCAAACGATGTGATTGCTATTGACATTGTAAGAACAACTGCAATCACAAGACATAATAATTTTTTCATTATTATCTCATCCTTTCTTTTTTTTATTTTTTTATTATAACCATATTGGTCATAGTTCTTGATATAACCTGTGCAATAATAATATCTTCAACTTCAATATCGCTTACATCAGCTGTGGAAACCCGATATGAATTTCCGACTTTTTCAACTTTTGCATATTTATATGAACCGCTTGTCAGATACTTCTGATCAGCAACACCATCAGAAGATAAAGTAATAAATTTATCTGTTACAGAGGAAACTTCTCTTACAAAAATACGGTCTGCTGCACCGAAGGACTCGGAATTATCCGTTGCAGTAAATATCCCTGATTTATAATAAACAGAAAAGTTTTTAAGAAGTCCTGATACATTAACTGTATAAGTTATTACATCTCCTGCCTGAAGTTGAGATGGAGTATATGCAACATCATTGTATGTATATGTTACATTGTCAAGTTCATCATAATCTACATAAGATTCGTTTCCTGATTGAACAAATCGAATTCTTTTAAGGTTTTCTCCGTTATCTGAAATAACCTCGGTTACCTTTGTTACTACACAAAGAGCAGTCTTGGCAGGTACTGTACCGCCTGTTCCTGACATACCCTTTACAATGACAGCCTCTGCTTCCTCTCCATCAGGATTGCTTACATAGCCTGACACTGTATATTCGTCCAAACTTATAAAATCATCTGTATTCAATATTCCAAACTGTCTTTCGTCTGCTGTTAAAGGATTGTCAGGAATTGCAAAAATCGGTGCTCCCGCTGCAATATACATATCATAATTAAAGCATCCGTAATTTGATATGAAAGTTCTTTCTTTCAACGTCCATTTTTCCTCAATGGTTTTAACATCGGAAGATGTTCCCTCAACCGCAATAGATATTACAGTATCATCATTAACAGTTATATATGTCATTTTTTCCAACTTATATGTTTGTGACAATGTATCAAGAGTACCTATAAGTTTTAATAAATCTTCTTCGCCGGAATATTCTCTTCTTGTACCGTTTACCTTCAATTTGTCAGAAAATTTAAAACTTTTCATTTCACCTGAAGAAGTATAAAACTTACCGTATATTACATCTTCGTTTTCAACTGTTCTTGTTACGGTATTTATAAGATATGCGTATTCACCGTCTGAGATTTTCTGATGTTCTGCAAAAGCTATTTTACCCATATAATCAAGATATAACGTGACATTGTCACCGGGACGGAACTTTGCAATATAAGAAGTCTCACAAAGGGAATTATATTCGTATTCTGTACCTGAAATAATTATCTTGTTTTCGGAATAATCTGCTTGTTCTATCCAGCCATTTACAGTCTTTGCTGTTACAAAAAGACTTGTTATATTATCAGATTTCATTTCGGTTACAACAGAATTTTCTCTTATCTGAGAAAAAGAAATTTCCTTATCATTGTCACAATCATAAATCGACACTTTCATATCACGGCTGTCTGCAATAATTTTCTTGGTATAATCATTCTTATCAGTCAATATATAGTCATCTTCTGAAACATTTCCTACTCTGATATTTTTTGTAACACTGTCTATATGCACAATATCATATTCAGAATTATTTGCCGTTGATATAAGTGTGAACTCACCGTAAATAACACTATCGAAAATACCTTCAAAATATTTTTTTGTTTCTCCGTTTACAATATAAGAAGCATGTTTTGAAACATATATTGATTTAATGTTATCGTTTTCATCATAGTAAGATAAATTATTATTTGTAAAAGAAATATATTTTTCAGTTCTTACAGAAACCGTTTTATTATCGGTTTCTTTTATATATATAATATAATTTTTATTGACTTCTTTATCCAGTCTGTATATATATCTTACATTTTTACCTACTATATCCGGTATAGACTGAGTGTCAATATAATAATTAACATAATCTATTATAATCTGATTTTCACTCGCAAGTGACGAATTCTTAATTGCTGAAAATTCATCAGCTACTGCAAGTCCTTCTTCTCTTTTTAAGTTGAAATATTTCATCATAACAGTTGTTCCGTCAGATGAATAAATATTATTTTCCCCAGAAATACCGACAATGTCTCTTACTTCAACATCTAGTAAATTATCAATAATTTTTGCAACAACATCCCTCGTTGCATAATTTGCCATTGAAATCGAAATTCCTTTTAAAATACCGAGTTGATTTGCTGCTAACAAATAACCAGTCGGATAACCTCCGCCTGCATCTGCAAGATATTTATATCCCGAAAGTTTAACAGCTACCGCAAAAACTTCTCCTATTGTGATTCTTTCATCCGGCTTAAAGATATTGTTCTCATATCCGGTCATATATCCCATCTGAGCTACTGAATTTATTGAATTATAATTCGGATGTTCTTTAGGCACATCCATAAAGTACCCTTTTTCTGCAGGTTGTGAAGGATCAAGAATTCTCATTATAATCTCAGAGAATTCACCTCTTGTTACTTCTTTTTCAGGATTAAAGGTTATTTCATCATCATAACCTTCCATTATTCCGAGTAAATCCATAATTTCTATGGATTCAGGGAAGGAACATTCTTCTATATCTTCATAGAAGAATGCATAAGCTGTATTAAGAGGAATAATACATAATATAAGAAATAAACATAAAATTTTTTTCATACTATTTCCCCTCCTTAACAGCATCAAGCATTCTTTGTATTATAACCGCCGCTTCCGCTCTTGTGGCATTGTTTTGGGGACGGAAAGTCCTGTCTTCGTAGCCTGAAATAACGTTAAGTTCGGAAAGATAAAGAACACTGTTTTTAGCATAGTCAGAAACTAAGTCATAATCTTCAAATATATTTTTTACACTTGAAACACCAAAAAGTTGACCTGTATGTAACATAGCACGGTATACAACCGCTGAAATTTCCTGTCTTGTAATTGAATCTGAAGGAGCAAAAGTCCTTTCGCTTTTTCCGGAAATAATTCCATTGCTATATAAAGAGGCAATATATTTATATCCCCAGTAATCTTTATTTACATCATCAAAATCACAATCTGAATTTTCATTTGTAAAGTTTAAGGATTCGCTGAGCATTTTTATAAATTCAGCACGTGTTATATTATCTTCAGGACAAAATAATCCAGTTTGTTTTCCAGATACAATTCCTTTGTCTGCTAAATTATTTACAGCTTCTTCCGCCCATTTAACACTTTCCAAATCAGAAAAATTTACAGTAACTGTTTCAATTGGTTCAGGGATGACATCATCTGCATCTTTTGGAACAGAAACTGTGTTCGATGCTCCCGTGGATATTCCTCCTCCACCACCTCCGGAACTGCCTTTTGATGGAACTCCGGGGATAATTAAAGGCGGAACAATAATATTACTATTGTTTACGGCATAATTCAAAACACTCTTGAAAGACTCTAAAGAGTTCACAGTTCCATTTTCCACCTGACTCATAATATAACTTAAAACTCCGTTATAAATATAAGTATTAGAAGACAAATTATTAAGTTTTGATATATCCTGCGGACTGTTTATCAATCCCTCATAGTCTGTCATAAAATCAGGAAGACTGTCAAAATGCGACAGTTTGCTCAGAGAATTAATAAACAAACTTTCTTCAAAAGCCGATAATACATCAGATAAAGAATTTACATTTTTTATCCCTGATAAAACTGTTTCTTTTGCCGAAATTGTCAAAGAATCATAATTTGCATAATAGTTACTTGAAGAAAGATTAAGTATATCCTGATAACGTAATGCAATTTCTGATTTTATTTTACCTGATGCAGAAGAACCGATTCCCAATACTGCGGTTTCTTCTTTAAACAAATCAATGAATTTTTTTACTGAAGACTCGGTTAATTTTGAAAGCACATTTGATGAAATCAAATTCTGAGTTTCTTCGGGAAGTTTTGCATAAATTTCCGTTTCCGAATTTATACCATAATCTTTACCGTTTAATAATTTTGAAGAAAGCTCCTCAGGTTCGTTTATTTCTTTGTTATATACACTATTTACAAGTCCCTTGATGTTTTTTACATCAGATATATAAATTGTGTCTTCTATAACAATATCCTCTGCACCATACACCATTATCCTTATTGTATAATTTCCCTCAGTTTCTTCTTTAGATACATTGAATGTAAAGGAATACGAGCCATCTGAATTTATAAAGCCCTGATGTATAACGGCAAATTTTTCCTTTATGCTAAGATTGGAATTTATATCAACATCCGGTCTTAATAAACTTAAAGTAATTCTTTTATTGGCATATTTTGAATCCGAAGTTCCTGTAACGGTAACTTCGCTATAAATATCACTTTCGCTTTCAACTGTTCTCGATTCGGAATTTATAGTGAAATTTTCTGTATTTACTGCAAATGATGGAAAAGAGAGAGTCATTGCAAGAGTTAATATACTGATAATAAAAATTTTTTTCATTTTCTCCCTCCTTATTTAATAAATCTTATTTCGTAAATGTTGTTCCACGCATTTTTACTATTACCATTAAGTACAATTTTCACATATTTTGCTTTAACAGGAGCAAAATCGGTACTATCAAAATCCGCTGTGAGACCGCTTGACGAACCACTGAATATACTTGTATAGTTCTCTCCGTTTTGAGATGTTAAAACATCATAATACGCCTGTCTTGTATCCCCTTGTGCCCATTTAATCTGAACATCTTTAAGCACTTCTTCATTTTCAAATACAAAATAAATTTCTTTTCCTTCTCCTTCAACAGTAAATGCTGAACTGACATTTAAATCAAATATATTTTCAAGTCCTGAAAAATTAGAATATGCCATATTAAGTTTAATAATAGTCGTATCAGATGGTATATTCATATCCTTTGCATATACAAAAGCTTGTGCATCTACATTTATTAAAGATGCAAACGGAGTATATTTATATTCAAAATTAAAAACAGAAGCTAACTTGTCGGCATTTACGTAAAAGCCGTTGTCGGTTTTTAGTAGTCCGTCATTTGTATTTAAAATATATTCTTTACCGACATAATTAATCTTTACTTCGTTGTCACTTAAAATTTCAAATGTTCCATTACATAGTTCTACATAATTATCAATAGGAAAATAAACTATTCCTTCTATATCTATCGGAGGTGTTTTTAAATCATAAAGAATATTATTATATTTAAGTTTTATATAATTTTCTTTATCTTCTCCGTACCAATCAAAACCTACCCATTTTTTCTTTTCTGTTTTATTGGAATAATATTTTAGAGTATATTCTCCGTAACCTCCGTTAAAGGTAAGAGTACCTCCCTTTTCAGATACGATTGCCTTTGTTATTTCCCTGCCGTCCTTCAATACGGACCAGGTGCCCGCTTTAAGTCCGTCAACCATATATGTTTTTTCATTATATTCTGATTTATCCGAACTTATGGTGACATTCTTAGAAGTTCTCGTCTCGTTTTTGCTAAGATATACAACTCTGTCCTTTATTTCTACTCCATAATATTTTTCAGTTTCATACAGTTTGCTCTTAAGAGGCTCAATATCCTCTGATGCATCAGAAACCTGAAGAACATTTATAAAATAATCTGTTTTTTGTTTCGTTTTCGGTGAAATTTCAAGTCTCCAGTTTCCGTAATCATAAAGATGGTCTACTGATGAAGTCTTATTTACACCGCTTACAAAGAACTCTTTACCCGGTCCGCCTATTTTTTCAATTTCAGGATTTTTTGGAAGAAGAGTTTCGTTAATAAGTCTTCCTGAATTACCTGAGTCGGTTCTTACCGCAGTCTGAATGTTGCCGTTAATCTCAGGTTCGTTCGATGTGTGAAGAAGCCATATTTTTTCAAATTCTTCTCCCGCGGTTACCTTATCAAACACTATTAGTGCTCCCGGAATATCTTCATCAAAAAGATTAAGAAAAGCAAATGCTCTTGTAAACTTTTCGCAGTCGCCGGCGTATGCATTTGTTAAGTCACCTTTTGAATATGTATAGTGAGGTGCTATACTGTCACCCCCATAATCATATCCAAGGTGAGTACCTATTCTGGTTTTTTCTTTCATATCGTTAAGAGTTCTTATTGTTTCGGAAAGTACGTTATTCGACTGACCGCCGTGCAAAAGATGATCGCCCTTATAATAAACCCTTTCTTTATCAGGATTATATATAAGCATTGAATTGTGAGCTATTGTCTGTTTATAATAGCCGTAATCGTGTTCGCTTCCAAAGGTTACATATCTCCCTGAATCCAGCGCAAGCATCCCTTTATAATAAATCTGAAAACTTCCTGCATCATAATGCTCGTGAGATTTATAAAAATTCTGCGGCAATTTCATAAAAACAAGCATATCAGGAGATGTAAGCCCGTCATTCCAACCTGTTCTTGCTACGGTTATTCCCTGATTTACTCCCATAAACGCTGATAAAGGAAATCCTTTTGTAGATTTAGCTTTAACGGAAGGGTCTTCAAAAATAAGCTGATGAACAGGAGTAGCTACATTAACATCCCAGCCCGAATTTCTTCCGTCTGTAAGATTACGGTAATATTCCTCTTTTAAGTATGGATTTTTATAGTAATTTGCGGCAAGGTATGTAGCGGATTTAAAGATTGTATTAAATCCGTTATATAAAGGTGTATCATCACCGTTTTTAAAATACCCTCCGCTTGGAAGACGATGATATATCATTCCGATAAATTTATTCTGAAATTCCTCACTTACAAGATTCGGTGCACCCATTTTATCTAAAAGCAAGGGCATAAAAAATTCATACAGGCTTCTTGAACCTCCGTAATAACTTCCTGTCGGATCACTTAAACTGTCTTTATATATATAATTTTTTGTAGGAACGAATTCATTTAATATTCTTCCTCCGACAATATTATATAAATCCGGATACTCGTCATATATTGCAATAGCAAATGCAAGCTGGAATTTCATAAAATCCGATTCGCTTGAATGTCCTATATTATATGCAAGTTCTGCCATTTTCGGAGGATATCCGAATTCGCTTGCTTGAGTCAAAACAAGTCCTTTTTCCAGTATTTCTTTTTTCTCTTCGTCACTTAACAATGGATAACACCAGTCATAAACCTCTGCAGAAACAAGTACAACAAGTCCGCCTTGTCTTGATATATTCATAAGACTGCTTCCGCTCATATCAAGAGTACGATAGTATGCTATCATACCGTCAACAGCCTTTCTGCCTGCAATTTCATCCCCGTTTACAAGATACAAAAGAGCATTAGACTCAATGTAACTTAAAGGAGTTACTGAATAGTTTGAAGCCCCCCCCTCTTTAAGTTCAGGAAGAATGCATATAGATGGCTCAAGTTCTGATGCACTTAGAACTCTTTCGTAAGCATTTTTTGTTTCAATGCAAGAAAAGTTTTGTTTTATTTTCGGAATATCTTCTTTATTTACAAGCACTCTTGGATGCTCTTTTTTAGGAACAAAAGACGGAAGCGGAATATTGGCATATAATTCTTCGCCATTGTTATAATCTTTCGGAGTATATAAATCTCCTTTTGGAACTACTCCCATACCAACAGGAGCATAACCTATAGCATTTGTTATTATTACCTTATCTATCACAACGCCTGCTTTTCTATAATGAATTTTAAATGTATTAAGCCCTTCTTCTATCTTGTAGTTTGCTCTTAACCAGACATATTCTTTGCCTTCGGTAACATTATATGTATATCCGCTGTTATTCATAGCAAGAAAGAATGACTGGTCACTCTCTTTAGCTGTACGGGCTCTTAAATAAACAGTATAAGTACCGCTTTGGGTTGCATCAAATGTATATGAAACCGGCACATCCAAAAGATCGGCAGGAGGTGTGTTTGTGTTTCCGATTGTTGCTATTATCGCCTTGCCTCCTGATGCATTTTCGTCATCTATTATGTCAAAACCGCTTAGTATTTTTACCTCATCGCTTTCCAATTCAAACATAAAGAAATTTGTTTTATGCTCCGCGAAAGCAACTACAGATATATTAAATAACAATATCATTGCTAATATAAAACTTATCTTCTTCATTTTTTCTCCTTTTTAATTCTCAGCCGTAACAAATTCTATGTACGGAAGTTTGTCCGGATCGGTAATCTGAATCTGAACATAAGGTTTTGAAGTGATATATTCATATACAAGATTTATATTTAATACTTCCTTATTTTTTATCCAGTTTAAATCTAATGGTAATTCATATTTTCTAAACACTTTATCTGCAGGTACAACTACATCTTCAGTACTGATTTTAGCAGTAGTATCAACATCAGGGCCTTTTTGCCCTTCATTTTCATACCAATCGGATGCTGCCTCAAATGCTCTTATTGTAACTGCATCGGCTGTATTGTTTGCATGAGCATAAAATACAAGTTTTGCACTTTCTAACGGAAATTCCAAAGGAATTTTTGGTATATCAAAGGAAAAAAAGCTATTTCTCGACGAACCGGAATAAAGTTCACCTGTACTTCTTATTGTAATATTTGAAGAAAAAGGACCTCCATATAAACCTTTTATAGTCCACGATGTGGATAACCAATTCTTTTCCCCTAAACGCGATGTAAGTTGATTTTCAATTTCCGTAATCACATTAATTCCGAATTTCTTTTCTGTTCCAGAATGAGAATAACTTTTTATCTCAAAATTACCAAAATAACCTGACAAAGGAGGAATGGTAATATTTGTTCCCAAATCCTTGGCACTTGCTTGAATTTTATCCGGTAGAATATCTTTTCCCAAAATCAAATTCAAATCAAAATCAGTGTTGTCATCATCGGGATAAATCGTATTATTCCCTACCGTCACTGTGTGCAAAGAAGCATCTTCATTCCCAAAATACGCAGGAGAAGTCAATGGTTCCATTTTTATTAAATCCTTAAAAACAAAGAAGGCTATTTCTATTCCCGAAACATCATCAGGACAAGTGTATGAAATGCTTTGTTCTTCACTCTCGATATTCGCTTCCGCTTTAAGGGGCAGACTTATTACATCTTCCAACAGGTAATTATTATATACAACAAGCGCTGCAAAAAATTCAAATTCTCCCTCAAGCGACTCAGCACCTTTATATTTAAATGTTGCTTTAATAGTTTCTTCGGGGGTTAAGGTGTTTGCCTTATTTCCTTCCGAATCAACATATTCAAATTCAGTAATTATTATCCTTTCCTCTTCTGCAAAAGCAGACACATTAAACAATGAAAGTATAATAATAACCATAAACATCATATTTATTATTCTTTTCATTTTTATCCTCCTTACAAACTTTTTATTTTAAACTCGATTTATATTCTCTCGGTGTACAATTTATTATTTTTTTAAAATTTTCATTAAAAGAACGTATAGATTCAAATCCGGTATAAAGTGCTATCTCACTCATACTGTAATCCGTTGTCTGCAAAAATTCACAGGCTTTGGAAATTCGTATATTATTAACATACTTTTTAAATGTTGTTCCCGTAAACTCTCCAAATAATTTCGAAACATATTTTGGTGTATAATTAACAACTTTTGATATACTTTCTAAATTCAATAATTCATCATAATTTTCATCAATATATTTAAGTAAAATCTGAAATTTGGCAAACATAACAGTTCTTGAAAGTTCTTTTGCTTTATTATCCTTATAATAAGAAAGCAGTATTGACCACAATTTTATCATTTCGCTTTGAACAACGATTCCCGAATATTCATTTTTTTCTTCAGTCCACTTTGCCATACTGTCAAAAATTAAATTCAGCTCATCGTATATACTATTTTCAATTAAAGATTGTTTTGTTATATGCGCTTTTACATGTTCGCTGTTTGTAAAAAATTTACTTAAAACACTTGCTCCGACTATAACCACATCAACATATCCTTCTTCTTGCGGAATCAAAGAGTGTGTCGAACCGCTGTCGAAGACCAAGATATCTCCTGTCTTTGCTGTAAACTCCATATTATTGTACCAAACTTTATATGTCCCCTTTATAATATGGAAAATCTCCAATCCCCGTTGCCAGTGCAATGGTGACATATAGTCCGTTTTATGGACAATACGTACAAAACTATATTCGCTCTTACTGTTTTCTGCTATAACTTTCATTTTCATATACCTCCCAAAAAAGATATATTTATTGTACCACATTGTCACAAACTAAACCCTGTTTAGGCGAATTTAATTTTTTATTTCAACTATAGTATATCAAAAAAACAATTTTAAATAAAGCGAAAAAGCCCTTTAAAATAGCGAAATTTCCCAATAGATATTTTTTTAATTGATTTTTCAAAAAAAACAAGTAAAATGGAGTTATAAAATTAACAGGAGGAATTACAAAATGAAAAAATTTATTTCACTTTTTTTAACAATTGTTATACTCGCAAGTATAACAGGCTGCCGCAACAGCGGAGAAATTCATTCTAACGGAGAAAGAGATTTCGAAATCGGAGATACAGGCGGTCTTAAAGTCCCATTCGGAAAGGGAGAAGAGATAGAGGTTATGTGTACAGATGAGGGCGGAATAGAAAATACATATATTTTCGATAAACTCAGCCAGGTTCTCGGTGTTAATATAAAACCTATTTTTATTCCAAAATCATCATATAATGAAAAAGTATCAGCAATTTTTGCAAGCGCTTCTTTGCCTGATATTTTAAGTTGTGAAAATCTTGTTAAAACCAACGACTATGCAATGCAAGGTGCTTTCGAACCAATTACGCCTTATATGAAAGATTTACCTAACATATCAAGGTATTTTGGTGAAAACGGTAAATACAGCTGGGTTACTAAAAGTTATGCTGCCCCTGACGGAGAATTATATGTGCTCCCTGAAGTAGACTCAAACAGGCTTGTTAATCACGGTATGCTTTACAGGAAAGATATCTTTGATAAACACGGCATAGAAATGTGGAACAGTCCCGAAACATTTTATCAGGCATTAAAAAAACTAAAAGAAATATATCCGGACAGTTATCCACTCACTTCCAAAACAGGTGCTCAAATTCTTAAAAACTACGGAGTTGCCTGGGGCGGTCTTAATATATTTAATGTTTATTACGACGAAGATTCTTCTTTATGGAAATACTCTGATACAGACCCTAAAACCAAATCTATGTTAGATTATTTTCATAAACTTTTTAAAGAAGGACTTCTTGACCCTGAATTCTTAACCAATACTCAACCTGCATGGACAAATAAGATGACAACAGGAAAGTCTTTTGTCACATACGATTGGATAGGAAGACTTGATATGTTTACAACACAAAGCGTAATCCCGGGATATGATTTAAGATATGCTAATCCTGTCGGTCCATCTCAAACACTTATTACCTTAGAACAGGTAAACAAAAATGGGCTTAGTGTTGCTAAGGGTAAAAATTCTCTTCTGGCTATGAAAGTTATTGATTTTTGGTATTCACAGGCAGGTGCAGAACTTATGACTTTAGGAGTAAGAGGTGAAACATTTGATATAGATGAAAACGGGAATGTAATTTATATGGATGAAGAACTAAGAAATAAAGAAAAAATAGAAATTTCTGATTTAACCTCTAAATATTGTATGTGGGTTGCAGGTTCCTACAGAGTAACAGACAAACGTTCCTGCTATTATCAATATACAGAAAGAGAAAAAGAAGCTCAGGATTGGGTTGAAAAATGTAAAGGTTTAGAACCTTCTGACCCTGTTGTTCTGTTTTCAAAAAATGATGATGTTTCAAAATCTGCCGATTTAATTACAGGTCTTTCCAAAAAATTTGAAGAAGTAATGTTTAAATATATAATAGGTCAGGAAACAGGAGAGACAGCATGGGAAAAATGGCTGAATGAAGCAGAAAAACTTGGCGAAAAAGAATTGTGCGAACTGTATAACAACCGTCATAAAGAGTTAGGCTTATAATTTCAGGGGTGAAAAAGTATGAATTTTTATGCAAATTTACATTTTCATTCAGCTTTTTCTGACGGCGTCTATTCACCCGAAGAAATTGTTGATATAGCAAAAAAAGAGGGATATAAAGCACTTGCTCTTTCCGACCACGATACAATACAAGGATTTACAAGATTTAAAACCGCTTGTCAAAAAAATAATATTGAATATATAGCAGCCGTTGAATTTTCTGTAATTGACCCAAAAGAATACCATATAGTTGCATTTGATTTCGATATGGATTATATGCCAATGAAAAAATATCTGGAAGAAATGTCATATAAAGCAACTCTCAACACAAAGAGTTGCTTTGATGAAGCAGTTGAAAATGGGGAAATTACAGGTATAACATGGCAAGAAATATTAGATTACAATAAAGATTTAACATACATTTGTAATAATCATGTCTATAATGCCATTATAGACAAAGGTCTGGGAAAAAAAGAAGATTACATTGATTGGTTTAATAAAAATTTTCTTCATCAAAGAAGCAAATACCCGACAAATATAAATTTTTTGTCACTGGATAGTTTAATTAATCTGATTAAGAATGCAGGTGGTATTCCTGTAATTGCTCATCCGCACAATCAACTTGATGAGATAGATTATTTAATAAAGTGTGGTATACAGGGTATGGAAGTATGGCATCCAATTCTTACAGATGAAGAAAAACAAAAAGCATATCAGATTGCTATCAAAAAAAATCTTTACATATCGGGTGGTAGTGACCATCACGGATTATGTGGCGGACTTTACTCCTCCTGCCCGAAGGATATGCCAATTACTGAGTATTCATACTATATCGAACCATTAAGTGTAGGAACAACAGAAATGCATTTTAAAGAAATTAAAGAAAGAAAATTATATAGGTAATTTATTTATTAAATACCAAAAGACGGAGTTTTCAAACTGCAACTCCGTCTTTTGTCGTTTGTATAAGAACCTCACGAAAATCTGAAAGCCAAAGGCTTTAGATTTTCGGAGAACCTTGTTGTGTTAATTCACAATAACGGAAAAAATTAACGGAATAGTTATACAGGAGAGTAAGTGGGAAATTACCGTCATACCTGCCGCAATCGATGTGTCCTTACCAAGTGCACTTGGTATAACAATGGTATTGAGACCAAGAGGCATTGCAAGTGAGCAAAGTGCACAAATATAGGTTGTTTCAGAAATTTTCAAAAAAAGTGACGCCACTATGAAAAGGACGGGTATAATAATAAGTCTTATAATAGAAACAATATAAATTCTTACATTTATGAAAGTCTTTTTTAAGGATATTGATGATACAACAATTCCAGTTAGAATCATGGCAATCGGCGACATACAATCACCCGATACATTTATCAAAGACATAATCCACTTGGGAAGCTGAATATTCAACAGACCAATTATAATACCTATCAACATCGCTATAAACATAGGATTAACAAAAGATTTCAGAGATTCTTTAAAAGTTTGTTTTTTTTCTGTATCAAAAATAAGAAGTCTTGGTACTCCCCAAAGATATATCAATATCCACAACGGCAATGTGAAAATCAGATATTCGAAAAAAACATCCGGAAACAGGCCGCTTACCACCGCATTGCCCATAAATCCAAAATTTGAAAATGACAAT
Organism: Clostridia bacterium; assembly: GCA_045658425.1. Classification (GTDB taxonomy): domain Bacteria; phylum Bacillota; class Clostridia; order UMGS1840; family HGM11507; genus SIG450. The sequence continues at coordinate 44,809 of JAZOVB010000231.1, forward strand.
CCATATGTGTAAATTTTCTGAATATACTTATCTTTTGTAATTAGTTTAGAGATCAAAATTGCAAAAGGGATTGCGATACACGCTATTATAAAACTTACAAACAATAATTTCCATGATTCGCTAATTCTCTCTATGGTAAAGTTTTCAATAAATGTTCCCATAACCAGCGCAGGTATAAAAATTGTGTTTTCCAGCTTTGATAAAACCATAGATGAATTTTCAGGTAATATTTTAAGTTTTACAAGTATATATCCTATAACTATAAATCCAAAAAGGAAAGCGATCTGATTTAATGTAGTTGAAAAAATACTCATACGTTTTCATCTCTTATAAGAGATTTTCCCTCCCATTCTTTTGCCGGAGCAATCTCTATAATGTCGACTATTGTCGGTGCTATGTCAAGAATACTTACTCCGCTAAATTCTCTGCCAGGTACAAATTGCGGTCCATAAAAAAACATTGGTATCGTCATATCCTCATCCATGTCGGTTCCATGTGCTCTATCATGTCCACCGTGGTCAGCTGTTACAATTACAGTATATTCTCCGTTTGTTTCTTGAATAACTCTTTGAACATTACTGATTGCACGATTAATATAATCAAGGTAGACATCACTCATCCATCCGTTGTCATGTCCGCCTTTTTCATCTGTTTCAACCATATAAAGAAAAACAAAATCAGGTTTAGCAATCTTAATGTAACTAAGTGCTTTTTCAGTTAACATTGCATCAGTGTGTTCAAACGAATATGCATTTGTATACCCAGATTCTTTAAGAGAACCCGGTCTAGATACATCGCGAAGTGGTTCCCAGCCATAATACATAGCAGATACCTTATCTGCATTTTTTAACTGTTCAAACAAACCGTTAATTGGTCGCACCTGTGGCATATATATATTAGTAGTTGTCCCATGTCTTTCCGGCGGAACACTATGAAACATTGACATATGGCAAGGAAGCGTAACGGACGGAAATACTGTTCTTGCATCAAAAGTATAAGATGCTATTTTCTTTAATTCATCAACATAAGGATTCTTGCATTTTATAAGTCCATCGGGGCGCATACCATCAATTGAAATTAAGATAACCTTTTTATTCATTTAATTATACCTCTTTTCTTATTTTAATATCTTATGCCATCAAGGGCAGCATTTCTTAAAGAAATATGTTTTGAGTAATCTTCATAATTCATAGACGCTATTGTCAACATGAGCGCATCAATTACACACATATGTGCTATACGGGCTGATACAGCTTCAACAGGATAATTTTTTTCATCAGCATACACCGAAATAGAATAATCACTCTCTGTATATAAAAGACTTTTCGTAAAGCTGGTTAATGCTATTGTTGTCGCGCCAGCTTGCCTTGCAGCACGCATTACATCAACAACTATTTTTGTTCTTCCGCTGTGCGAAATTCCAAATGCAACATCGCCTCTTTTCATATTATTTGCCATAACATTCATCTGTAAAATGTCCGTGTAAGCATATGCCTGAACATCAAGTTGAGAAAACCTATAAGCTGAATCAATTGCAACTACAGAAGATGTCCCCACACCAAATATAAAAATACGCTGTGCTGATGCCAGTTTTTTGGATATTTCATCTATTTTAGAAAAATCAATCATTTGGCAGGTACTTTTAAGCGTATTTATACCAGAGTTGAAAACCTTATTAAATATCAATTTTGGATTATCTTCTTTATCAAATGGAATGTTATTCTCATTGTAGCCTTCCTTACCAACTGCAGCAGCCAAAGAAATCTTCAATTTTGGAAAACCTTCCACACCAATAGATTTACACAATCGATTAACTGCTGACGGAACTGTTTCACAAGCACTTGCAAGGTCTTTTGCTGTCATATTAATAATCTTTTCCGGAAATTCTAAAATATATGATGCAATCTTTTGTTCTGTTGCTGTAAGGTTTTTAAATACATTATGAATTTTTGCAATTACCATATAACCCCTCTCAATCTTAGAAATTTTTTTCTATTATTTTTTATTAATTAGAATTATTTTCTATTATATCGTATCCCTTCTTTTTTGTCAAGATAAAATTATAACCACAACATCTATTTATCAACATTTTGTTTACTCAGTCAACAATTTATTTACATAAAAAAAAGTGGGAAGCAAACCTTTATAAAAAGGTGCTTCCCACTTTTTTAATAACAGTTTGGTCTTACCGCAAAACCAAAACCACCCGTTGTGATTACCACATTATTTGCTCCTGATGAACAATGAATAACAAGTATGTTTCCGCTACTATCTCTGCCACTAATAATGCCGATATGTGATTTATCATCATATACCGCTAAATCTCCCGGTTGTGCAGAACTCCACGAAATGCGAGTTCCTTTTGAAGCCTGAGTGCTTGCACCATGACCGATTGCGGATTCTGAAAAACCTGCGTTATGAAATGCCCAGGTTACAAAACCTGAGCAATCAAGTCCAAAAGGTCGCATACATCCGGTAGAACGACTACCTTCAGAAGTAACAAGTTTCATCTTGCCCCATTCAGAATCCCAACCTATCGCAGAAGATTTTCCGCCCCAAAAGTATGTAAGTTTACCTACAAGAGAGCAGGATTTCTTTACAACATTTTTTCTTTCTGCATATAAGCTATCAGGAAGGTTATCAATAACATCTTGAGCTGTTGCATCAGAGATCGCAAGACTTTGAGTAGTTCCTATAAACCCGTCTGCATTTTCAAGCAGAGTTTCAAGAGCTTCTTTTTGTTTTCGTGTAAAGCCATATTGTGAAACCATTTGGTCTTTCGTTTTTGCGGTAATTGTGATATACAAAACAATTTCGCTTGTTTCTCCGCTTGTCACAGTTTCAGTTCTTTTTGTAATTGTATGCATATCCCAAAACACATCTTTCTGTAATTCTTCATAATCCTAATATCAATCTTCTTGCAATTATGAATAAGCTATTATCCACCGATGGAATATCTCTTGAAAGAGGATCTTTCATATATTCAACATCGGGATTAAAGTTAGGATTTACAGATTGATAAATCATATTTCGTGCATTGAACTCGGCTTCAGCATAAGTGATTTTGCCGGATTTATAATCTTCAATTACAGGAGCAATAATTGTTCTGCCTTTTTCAATATTACTTGCATAAAAATCAGAATATCAGAACATCTCCTGATATTACAAAAAGAGAGCTAACTGACATCTAAATCAGTTAGCTCTTAATTTTTAATATTTAATATTTAATGTTGCCAAATTGTTGCCATTTTTATTTCAAAATGCCCGAAAGTGGCGTGGTTATGCGGTGTTCGCTCCGCGATTCGTTATTCCCACTCGCGGTATTATGTAGGTTTGAAAACTGCGTAATATAGCGGTTTGTGGGCTTTTTAACCCGAAATGTAGTCAAATTTGTGGTCAAAAATTATATTGAACATTATAACACATTATAAAAAGATATGCAAGCATAATTTATTATGTTTGTATATCTCAAATATAGGCGGGTTTACTCACCCCAAAGTGCGAAGCACTATTTTTTTAGTATGGCGGGGTTTACCTCGTCTGCTGAAAAAATCTCTCCTTGCTCGCACTCTATACAAAACTCACTTGTTAGGTTGCCCCTTGAAAGAGTTAAGGGGAAACCTTATCACACTAAAATATATTACACTACCTTTTATTTGGAAGGGGTTTTGATACCATACATCTATACTACATTACATAAAATAAAAATACACTCTGCACACTCTATAAAATACTGTATTTATGCAGAGAAAAATTTACATAAAATTTATCATGTAGAAAGGGCGGGGTCACGGGTGTAGTGAAACATCAGCCGTGACCCCGCCCTTTCTATAAACTGCATTATACAGTAGTTTTAAAGGACGCAGAGTGTAACAATATTATTTTTATATATTCTTTTTAAATTAGAACACCTATGTTACATGCAACCAGTACAACCTTTATGCTATTTTTGTTTCTACTTTCCTGATTTTATTTTGTATATAAGCAAACTGTATTAGAATAATTATTCCAATCGACCACTATATCAAATGCTTCTGATATTGCTCTAACTGGAACAAGAGTTCTGCCACCAATTATTTGTGGTGTAACATCTAATTCGACTTGTTTTTCATTTATAGTCATTATTTTATTGTTTATTTGCATTTTAATTGTTGTATTATCTTTGTTCGCAACAATACTTTGGTCTGCTTCATTCCATACTACTGTTGCCCCAATTTCCTCAAAGATTTTTCTTAAAGGAACCATCGTTCTACCATTTATAATTGTCGGGCTTTGGTCAAATGTCAAATACTTGGTATTTAACTTAACTTTTACGCCACCTAAATCATTAAGTACAAACAAACTTAATGGCGAAGTGCTATTGACAAAAACTCCATCTAACACCCCAGTCGTATAATACATTGCCGAAGTAATAGCATTAAAATTCTCGTCGAGTATTTGCATGCCTTTTGCAAGACCACAATAAAGATATTTCCCGCCTTGCACAGTTTTTATCTGTCCATTATATACTTTTTTTGTTAAAACATTCATTGTATAATAATTATATTTGCTATCTCTTAGACAAATATATTTTCCGTTATCCAATAACATATCAGTATAAAGCATACCTGTTGTGATGTATTCAAGTGGTAAAATGAACTCACCTTCCTTGTCGACAACACCAATTTTTTTATTAACTCCTACGACAAACACATCACCATTTAATGTCGGGTAAATCTCGTCCCATTTCCCAAAATCTACAACTATATTTCCATTAAAATCATATACTGCACTTGTTCCTTTATCTTTTTTGAAAGTAATGTATTTATCGAAAATTTGATAGTTTATTCTGTTTTCTGTTCGATAGATTTCTTTTCCGTTCATATTATATACAATAAAATCACCAAAATTAGTAGATAATACTATAAAATTATTGTCTATATAAACATCTCTTTCATCCCAAGTGGAACTTTCAACATTAAATTTCAAATTGCCATCTATATCAAAAACTTTCAATCGATTTGTATCGTTTTCAGACACAATTTTGCCAATCACTTTATCGTTAGCGAAGTGTACTGCCCCATTTTCACTACCTATTTTTTTTGAAATATCCTGACCTTTAAAGTTGTATACACTATTGTTTGAGCCTGTAAAGAATGAATAATAGCCATCAGTTATTGCCAACAACTCTTCGTTAACTATATTTTCATATTTGTTATTTACTATATAAGCTCTTGTGCCATAAGAGTTATGATGAAATACACCAAAGTTGCCTTTCTTTACATACTCTGCTGTTGTATCCCAATGCTTATATACTTTTTCATTTTTATGATTTATAAAATACAATTCATTATCAACAGTTGTAACAAGACACAATCCGTCATTGAATTGTTTTACGCTTTTATATTCGCATGGAATAACGATATTCCCATATACATCTATAAAACCACATCTATTATAGGTAGTATCTACAACAGAATACATTCCTTCTGCACATCTAAAAACATTAAGTTCCAAAGTGCTGTTCTGCACAGAATGAAATTCATCACTTGCAAAAACATTTCCGCATAAAATCATACAAACAATTAAAAAACTTATAATTCTTTTCATTTAAAAATCTCCTTACATTTTTAATATGTTTTATACACACTTTTTCACGAAAAAACACTTATACTCCTTTCAATTTCCCATAAATTAAAAAAGGTGTGCAACTACCGAAGCTGCACACCGAAAAATGCAAACTCCGATTTGTTGTCACACAAAATTAAAAATAGGGCGAAATATACTTATTTACATACCGCTACTTGTGAAATTTGCATTTTTGCCAATTCAATATGTAACGATATGCAAATAAAAGGGTATAATACCCCCTTAACAAAAAAACAAGTAATTTCGCTATTTGATTTTTAATTTCATGTGACATATAGTATTATACCACCAAATGCGGAGAAATACAATATAAAATATAATTTTCGCAAATTACCGAACGAATTAAACTGTTATTCGTTTGTCAAGATATTCAATAAGCATTTTTTTAAAATACTTTATCGGGTCGGCATTTTCGCTTTTTTCCTTAAATTCTGTATATTTATCAAACAAGGCTATCAACTTCTTAGCCGTCAAGTATTTCAGTTTGTATTTATGCGGAGAATCAAACACACTTATTATTCCCGCACGCATAAATAACAAACGCAGATATGCGGGCTGTGATAATATTTCTATATACTCGTCTGTCAAATTAATTTCAAGCCTTTTAAATACTCGCTGTAATTCTTCTTGTTCTTCCATTCCAAAATCTATGCTTGAAATATAATCTTTCAGTCCTTGTATTTTATTATTATATATTTTATTATTTGTGTTAAAATTTTTGTCCTCTTGTGGTGCAGATTTTTTATTACTTGTTGTTAAAAAATTTAACTGCTGTAAATTCTGCGGGTTTTGTCTCGCTTTTTCTAATTTGTCGAATAATTTTGAAATACTTTCAAAATTGATTTTAAAATGTCTTTTGGCGGGTATTCCCTTTGATACAACATATAAAACATTAAGCTCTGCAAGTGTATTTATTGCCTTTCTTTGTTCGTGTCCTGACAGACAAGTTTCATTTTCTAAATGCTCAACAGTAGAGTAAAAGTAGCCGTCCTCTGTCAATGTTCCTTTATCTTTATAATAATTATATTCACTTATTAACTGCATAAGCAAGACGGTTGCATTTATGCCGTATTGCTTTTGCAAGTGGTTTGTTAATATGCCAATACCCACCCTGTGATAATGTGTATGTTAAAATATTTTCACAACTCATTTTTATTCCCCCTTAAAAACTCAACGCCTTAAAATGCGTTTTAACAGCTTTTCTAAAACTTTTAATATAAAATTATACCTCGCATATAAAAAGGCAATAATATGCCTTTTTGTGCCTTTAAAATGCACAGTATTTTTCGTGTGAATTATATAATAAAATATTAAATAATACAACAATTTAGTAAAAAGTTTTGAAAAGTTGTTCTAACTGCTAACAAAAAAATTATAGCAGTAGGTCTCATTTATGCCTACTGCTATTTTGATTTATGCGGTTTTATTTTCTAGTTTGTCTGTACCTTTGCTGTATGCTTTACCGCTTGTACCATACATTTCACGAATTTCGTCAAACTCATAATTTTTACGGCTTTTACATCTGTAATTTTCAGGTTTTAGAAACCACGCTGTTTTTTTACTGTGCCATTGAAATTTTAATTCTTTCAACTTATCTTTGTACGCTTTGGTGTTTCCTGTTACCCACACGAAACAACCGATAATTTCGATTTCTATATCGTCCATTTTCATTAACTCATTTATTAAGTCTTTGAATTGGTCGGATGTTTCTGTTGATGTCTGTTTCGCCGTATAAGTTTCACCATCTTTCGTTTGATGTATGTCTTTGAGAAATTTAAACAGCTTGTCATATTCATTGTTGACAGCTTTCATTTTCTCGGCATCACCGCCTTTGTCGGGGTGGTGCATAAATACCAACTTTCTATATTGCTTTTTTAACTCTTCTAGCGTTTTTGGTGTTGGTGTAAAATAATTTAAAACTTCTCTCATTTCAATTCCTCCTATACTTTGAATTTTTAAATATTAAGTTGTCAATGTTCGTAGCAATATAAAAACACGATCAAAAAAGACAAGTCAACAGAAACATGGAATAACGAAGCAAAGCGAGTATATGCCGTGAAAGTCTGTTTACTTGGCTTTTTGCCGTGTTATCTTGCAAGCAGAACATGACACAATAGTTAAAAATTGAGTATAGGAAATTATGATAAGTTTTGTTTTTATACAAACAAAAACAGGCGTATAAATTAAACGCCTGCTTTCGATAGTTTATATTTATGCCCTACACATATTTTCAAGAGCTTCTATTCTAAAAGCTGTTTTCGGGTGTGATGATTGCAATTTTTCAAGCAAATTTCTCTTGTCTGATATTTCCATATCATAAAATTTATACAAGGCTGACAATAAGGCTTCGCCGTACCCTAATTCAAAAGCTACTTTGTCTGCTCTGTATTCTTCTTTACGACTTGTAGAAGATACTATAATTGTTAGAAACATCATTGCATATTTTAACCCAATACTTAAAATGTTTTTCAAAAAGCCTATAAGACTTCCAAAGAAAGAGTTATCGCCTAGCATAATTTGTAACATCTGCAACACCTTTACAAAAATCATTACACCCCCAAAGTACACATTAGAGGCTAGCGATACAAAAACTGACACCTGCCCGTCTCCGTTTATAATATGACCGATTTCGTGAGATATAACAGCCTCTATTTCTTCGTCATTCATTGTTTCCATTAGTCCACGAGTAACTGCTATTGTATGTCTGCCAATGGCAAAAGCATTTACATTTACGCTGTCTACAATATATAATTTTAATTCATAATCTATCATTTTGCTATATGCTGTGCCACGCTCTTTTACACTTTCAAATATATTTAAAAGCCTTTCTTTTTCCGTATCTGTCGCAATATGTCTCACATCATATATCGCCCTCAAAATATACTCGGGCAAATTTGTCAAACAAAGTATTATAAGCAATATGTAAATCATAGCCAAAGTTATATTTACACTTATAGGTAATTGAATATTAAACCAAAACAAAAAATAACTTGCTATTAGTAACAATAGTAACCGAGGTCTAACGGCAAAAATTGTAAATGGGTTTGGCTCAGGTTTACCTCTGTGCTCTTCTGGAATAAGTAAAACTTTTTCTAAATTTTGTATAATTTTTGACATAATATAAATTCTCCCTTAAAATGGTTTTATAACTTTTATTTTTTCACATCTCCCGTCATCCCTTGACAGAAAAACGCCCTCGCCTTTTTTAAACGATTTGATTTCGTCAGGGTGTACAATAAATTCTCGTACTCGTTTTGCTGTCCCCATACCTGTTTCTTCTCTTTGATTTAACTGATATGTTAACTGCATCTTTTCATGTGTTCCCAAGGTTTTCGACCATTCCTCAGCACTCCTAAAACTGTTTTGCCTCATAATGACATAATTGTTGCAATTTTCTATAATCTGATGTTTAAACGCTTCACCTACTGCTGATTCAAGGTCCGCAAGACTTTGCGTTGCACATACACAAGTAACACCTGCACTTCTGCTCTTGTTGATTAAGTCAATAAGCACAGAAGAAGCATATACATTTATTTCGTCAAAGACAAAGAAACTACGATGGTTGCTGTTGAATAATTGGCTCACAGCTTTTTTGCTGTCTATCAAAATTAAACGCCCCAAAGCCTGTGATGTTTCAGGGTAGATTAGTGGGTTTAAAATAAAAAGTATTACCGCACCAGTTTTCAACGCTGAATATATATCTATTCCATTTTCGTCAAAGATTTCTCCCATCTCACTTTCTGCAATTGTTGCAAATCGTGCTGAAGCCTGTTCTGTTATTTTTCCACTTGCTTTTATTAAATGTAAATTTTCAATATGATTTTCTTTTGTTATCAAACTATTTTTTTGTAAAACGGCTGATAAACTTTCAAAATTATCTGCTGACATATTTTGAATTATTGATTTGAAAGACAACGGAATTTCTGCAATATTCATTAGCTTTACAACTCGCTGTATGTATCTTTCTGTATTGGTTTTATAATGTGGTTCGCTCCATTCCGTCATGTTTATCAACATATCTTTTGCAACGGTTTCTGTTGCATTTTTAAGTGGGTTATACTTTGCAGATTTTGTAGGCTCGTTCATATTGATTACATAAAGCGGTCTGTTATGCCTTTCACAAAATGCCTTTGTGATTTCATACATAGAACCTTGTCCTGTATCTCCTTTTTCGTCAACTAACAACAATCCTATACCTTTTTCGATGCTGTGCAAAATAAAATTTGATAATAATACAGTTTTACCCGCTCCCGTTGTACCTGATACAAAAATGTGTTTTGCGTTATCAGGACAATATATAGCCTTTTTTAATCTTGTATAACCAATTAAAGTTGAATTTTCTTTATTAACAGGACTACTCATATAATCTACCCCCATTTGCTGTAAATTTCCGCTCTAATGACATAATTCCCGCTTGTTCTTTTTTGCGGTTGTACCTCATACGCTTTACTGTGTATGAGGCAACTGCAAAAGATACCGCCGTTAATATAAACCAGCTTGTCAAACTATATTGACTATAAACCGATATATTAAAATTATGGTTTAAAAGCCCTTTGACAAGAGCAACGGCAACTTGTGTTGTTTCTTCTAAAAACACCCCCATTTTAGTACATAATATTACAAACAACACAACACAAGGAAACAACACAAAGTTTTCTTTTCTGTCTGTTCTCAACATCAAAAAAACAAACAAAATATTAAATGGTAATATCGGTAAACATATCAATATTGCAAGTGCCGATATTATCACATCAAAAACAGTAATCTGCTTTTGTTCTTTAAACTCTTCTGACATATTCCATCACCTTTTCTAACGGCGTTATTTTTACGCCATATTTTTCACCTATAACTTTTACATTATCAACAACCTTTTGTCTGTCGCTTGGAATAAACCAAAGCTGAAAATCAAAAATTTTGTAATTATTCTTTATATTCTTTTCAAGAGTTATTGGCTTTTTTGCTGACAACTCAATTTCTACGCAATAGATTTTATAGTCTTTTGTATATTCAAAGTCGGGAAAGTGTTTAGGATTACCAAACCCCGCTTTATGTTTCATTTCTCGTTCAGTTGTAATGCTTGATTTTTCTACACCCTCATTATTTATCAAATATATAGCGGTATCAATTACAGCTATATCATGCGTTATCTGTTCTATTCTTACATTCGGGGTGTAATATTCCAAGTCAAGCAATCTTTCTGCTCTTTTTGTAACAAAATAAAGTCTTGGAACGCCATACAAAAAATGCTTTCTTTCTATATAGCCTGCTTCTATCAGCTTTTTTAATCTCCTATCACATGCACGCTGACCGCTAAAACCACATAAGACTTTTATTTGTCTTGAAAGTAAAAAACGCCATTTTTGAATTTCTTTAATAATAGCTATATCTCTTTCCATTAAAACCATATAAAACCACCTTTCAAATTTCGCTTTCGTTTAAATATTCGATAAATTTTTCATAATTTATCAAATATTTCGCCCCTGCTTTACGATAGACAATTTTGTCTTGTAAACACAATTGCCTTATGTAATGCACGGCTAAACCTGTCCGTTTTGCTGTTTCTTTAATTGTCAACATCGTTGGTACTGTCATAACATTTCCCCTCCCTTCATAATTTCAACAAGCCACCAAGTAAATTATTGTTGACTTGTTTTCGTTTTTAGTATATAATAATTATAGACATAATTCAAGTCAACTAAAATATTTATAAATCACCAAAAGATATTAATAGTAAATTATAATTAACGAAAGGAATTGAAAATGGATACCAAACTCACAGCAAAACGGCTTAAAAAACTAAGAAAAGAAGCAGGGTATTCTCACGAACGCTTAGCTGCAACTCTAATAGAAAAATATAACATAAAGATTACGCCCGCATCATTAAAAAAATATGAAATTTCAGAACAACCACATAGCAATTATGGTGCTGTAAAAGGTATGCGTATTGAGTATCTATATATGTTTGCCGATTTTTACAATGTATCAAGTGACTATATTTTAGGTTTTACAAATTCTACAAATAGAAATATAACAGCAAAACACATTACAGATAAAACAGGCCTTTCAAGTAAAGCAGTTGAAAATTTAGAAATGCTATATAAAACAGAAGTTGGGTGCATACCGCCTTATTTAGTTATTGACTATATGCTATCAAATCAAGAGTTTATAGAAAACTACCCCAATACAATAATTAGCTATTATCTTGCTAAAAAAATGAGTGATAAAAAATTTAACACTTCAACACCTGAATATTATAATACCCAATGGAACATTGAAAGCATAGAATTCAAAAAATATTTATCAATACAACGAATGGAACGCTTAATTGATAACTTTTATAATAATTATGTTAATTATGATATTGAAGAGGAACTATCGTTATTGAGAAAGGATGAAGAAGATGGCAATGAAAATGAATAGCGGTTTGCCGTCAGGCGTTTCTGCTGTAAAAGACCGCCCCGGTCTTTATCGTATCAGATGTGCAGTACACGGCAAAAATTACAGCGAATATTACAGAACAGAAGAAATAAGCAAAAAGAAACTGCAAAGTGAACTGCAAAAGGTTGTTGACTCATTCAAGGAACGAATTGAGTGTGGAATGCTTAAAAATAATGACATAAGCGAAAAAAGTACATTTGAGCAAGCTGTTGAATGGTTTGTTAATATGCGAAAACTCAACATTCGGGAAAGCACACAACTAACCGACAAATTTATTTTTGAGCATTATCTTATCCCCCGCATTGGCAAGTATAAACTTAAAGAAATAACCTCGCCTATGGTTACAAAGCTATTAGCAGAGCTGTTGGAAAAAGGCGGTGGCGGGCGGGCTACATATAATGCAAAACCCGAATTTATAGAATTAATGCACGAAAGAAAACCCAAAAGAACTGACGGCGGTTTTAATCTTGTTGCTCGGGAAATAGGTATAAATGAAGATACTACATTTATAAGAGTAAGAAAAGGCGGGAACTGTAACGAAGATGTTGCAAAAAGAGTTGCTAAATATTACGGCGTATCACTTGGCACAGCCTTTGACAAAAAAGAAGATATAAAACCGTTGTCGGCTTCTTATGTTTCAAAAATCACTTACACGCTGTCAGCCCTTTTCACAGCTTGCGTTAAAAATGGCGTTTTACTTACTAACCCTGTTGCCAATGCGACAAAACCCCGCATTGGCGAAATGGATATACCCCCATATCTTGATAATACAACTATACCAATATTCTTAAATGCACTAAATGAAATCAATATTGATAATTCAATATGCGTTTCACTGATACTGATGTTAATGCTTGGTTTGAGAAGCGGGGAAGCTCGGGCGTTGCGTTGGGTAGATGTTGACTTTAATTCAAATGTTGTCAGCATTGAAAAGAATGTAGGCGATACATTCAACGGGTTAGCCTTAACCGATTTGAAAACAAAAAGGTCAAGGCGTAAATTACCACTTTCGCCGTTACTAAAAGATATATTATTAAACCATAAAAATATATTAGATAAAAAAGCCGACCAACATGGAAAAACTTGGAACAAAAACGGTGTCATATGTCCTAACGCAATGGGCGGGCTAATGGAAAAGGCTGTGCCGAATAAGGCGATAAAAAAGATATTGAACAAAAATAAAGAATTACCCCAAGGGCTTCATGCTCATTCTTTACGGCATAGTTTTGTATCTTTGCTAATTTCAAACGGTCTTGATGTTGTAAATGTTGCCTCACTTGCGGGTGATACAATAGAAATTATAAGCAAACATTATGCCCATAGTTTTGCAGAGCGTAGAGCCGCCGCAATGAATATTGTCGGCGACTCGTTCGCACAACTTAATAACAGCAACAATTATTTAAAAATTTCATAAAAGTATAAAACGCCTTTGTCCCAAAATGACAAGGCGTTTTTTGTAGTCAATTTTGTGGTCAAAAAGTTGTAAAAAGTAGCTAAAATTTAGACCACAACGCAAAAAGTTACAAAAAGCAAAAACGCCGTAAAGCCTTATTTTGCAAGGGTTTACGGCATTTTATTAAAATTTACAAAACCTCAAATTCTACTCCCACTCAATAGTTCCGATTGGCTTAGGTGTAAGGTCTAAGCATACACGATTGATACCGTCAACCTCTTTGGTTATACGGTCAGTTATCTTATGAAGTACTGCATAAGGGATTTCCTCAATAGTTGCACTCATAGCGTCTTTAGTATTGACTGCACGAATTATTGCGGGCCAACCTTCATATCTTTTATCGTCTTTTACTCCTACTGATTTAAAGTCGGGAACAGCAATGAAATACTGCCATACTTTTTTGGAAAGACCGCAGATTTCAAATTCTTCTCTTAAGATTGCGTCGGCTTCTCTTAGAGCATGTAATCTGTCACGGGTAATTGCGCCAAGACAACGAACACCAAGTCCGGGTCCCGGGAACGGCTGACGGTCTACCATTTCATCAGGAAGACCTAATGCTCTACCCACTTCTCTTACTTCGTCTTTATATAGAAGTTTAACCGGTTCTACAAGTTCAAGCTCCATTTCTTCCGGTAAGCCACCAACATTATGATGAGCCTTTACTCCGTCACTTTCCAATATATCGGGATAGATTGTACCCTGAGCAAGGAATTTAACATCTGTTAATTTTTTAGCCTCTTCGTTAAATACTTCGATAAATTCTGCACCTATAATTTTTCTTTTTGTTTCAGGTTCAGCAACGTCCTTTAATTTATCTAAAAATCTGTCAGTTGCATCAATATATATAAGATTTGCATCAAGGCCTTTTTCAAAAACCTCAATAACCTGCTCACTCTCGCCCTTTCTCATAAGCCCATGATTAACATGAACACAAACAAGCTGTTTGCCGATTGCTTTAATTAAAAGTGCTGCAACAACGGAGGAATCAACACCGCCTGATAAAGCAAGTAATACTTTTTTATCTCCTACCTGCTTCCTTACAAGTTCAACTTGTTCTTCAATAAATGCATTTGCCAATTCTTTAGTTGTGATACGTTCCATTGTATCCGGTCTTTTGTTTGAATCCATAATATTCCTCCTAAGTATACTGAATTTTATTGTATTTTATCATATTGTTCTTTAATTTTCAACCATTTATATATTACATAAGATATTTAAACTGTTTTAATCATCAAACAAAGGTGTGGAAAAATATCTTTCGGCAGTATCGGGTAAAACTGTTACAACGGTTTTTCCCTTGCCAAGCTTTTTAGCAAGTTTTATTGCCGCAGCAACATTGGTTCCGCTGGATATTCCACACATAATACCTTCTTTTTTCGCAAGGTCTTTTGCTGTATTTATAGCTTCGTCATCTTTGACAATACAAATATCATCATAAATATTCTGATTTAAAATTTCGGGGATGATGCCGTCACCTATTCCCATCTGGATATGAGTTCCGATTGAACCACCCGACAAAATTGCCGCATCTTCGGGTTCAACCGCCCATATAGTCATATCAGGATTATATTTCTTCAGAGTTTCACCAATACCTGTAATAGTTCCGCCTGTACCTATTCCCGAACAAAAGCCATGAATTGGCTTATTAACCTGATTTATTATTTCCATACCTGTCTGTTCCCTCTGAATATCGGGATTGGCAGGATTTTCAAACTGTTGAGGTACGAAAACATTGGGATTTTCAGTCTTCATTTTAAGAGCCAGATTAAGACATTCTTCAATACAAAGTCCGATATTCCCTGCATCGTGAACAAGGATAACCTCTGCACCGTAGTGTTTAACGAGCTTTCTTCTTTCTTCTGATACGGAGTCGGGCATAATTATAATTGTTTTGTAGCCTCTTACCGCACCTACCAAAGCAAGTCCTATTCCCTGATTTCCGCTGGTAGGCTCAACTATAATGGAATTCTCATTAAGAATTCCCTGTTCCTCAGCTTTTTTTATCATATTATAGGCAGTTCTTGTTTTTATAGAGCCGCCCACATTAAGTCCCTCAAACTTTACAAGGATTTCGGCACAGTCCGAATCAACCATATTGGAAAGTCTTATAATCGGGGTATTACCTAAGGCATCTAATATATTATTGCAAATCATTATATTTTTTACCTTTCATTTTTTACTCCGATACATTATATGTATCATTCTTTAAGAATTTTACTTACTTTTTTTATACACTACCGAATATTCTTGTATGTACTTTAAAAATGCAAGTGCCGAAACAACGACAAAGCTTAAGCAAAGCAGATGTTCAAGCAAAGGATTTATCGAAGGGAAAACCAAAATCACAAGAAACACCGTAAAACAGATTACACTTGCAAGTTTCCCGTAGAAATTTGCCTGAACGACAATATTATCTTTCTTAAAAAGTTTGGTAGCACCAAGCACCATCAATAGCTCTTTAAGCACAAGAAAAGCAGGAACCCAGATTAAAGTCGGCTGAACAGTTGCCGTACACACGGCAACCGTTATTTGCATCAGCTTATCCGCCAGTGGATCCATAAGCTTTCCGAAATTACTTATAACATTAAGCTTTCTTGCTAAAAAGCCATCCAACACATCACTTATTCCCGACAGTATAAAAGTTACAACACAATAAAGGCTTTTATTTTCAACATCCGATACAAATAAGAATATGAAAACAAAAACCAAAAGCAATCTGAATAATGTGATGCAATTCGGAATGTTTTTTTTCATAATAAACTGCTCCGTTTAGTATGTTATATCTTCAAATACACTGTATAGATTTTCGTCTATGCTCTTTTTCATATTAAGGGCTTCTGAAATATCATAGTTCACAATTTTATTATCTTTCATTGCAACTACACGATTACTCTGACCTTTAATCAATAGTTCTACCGCTTCAACACCCATACGGCTGGCTGTTACACGGTCGGTTACAGTCGGAGAACCACCTCTTTGAAGGTGTCCCAATATTGCAACTCTTGTTTCTATATCGGTTAAAGCTTCTATCTGAACTGCAATTTTTTCCGAATTACCGATACCCTCTGCAACGATAACCACAAAATGAGATTTACCTTTTTTCAGGGATTCGTTTATACAATCTACTATATCTTCCTTAACATCAAAGCTTTTTTCGGGAACAAGAACAGCTTCCGCACCGTTCGCAACAGCTAAAGTAAGTGCAATATGGCCTGCATGACGTCCCATTACCTCAACAACACTGCAACGGTGGTGGGATGAGCAGGTATCCTTTAATTTATCTATACATTCACAAGCTGTATTAAGAGCTGTATCAAAACCGATAGTATAGTCAGTACAAGCAATATCATTATCAATTGTGCAAGGAACGCCGATAGTAGGAACTCCTGCTTCGCAAAGAGTGCTTGCGCCTCTGAACGAACCGTCACCGCCTAGTACAACAACACCTTCAATACCGTTAGCCTTAATATTTTCGACAGCCTTCTGAAGTCCCGCATCGGTCATAAATTCCTTACTTCTTGCGGTTTTTAAAATTGTACCGCCCTTATTAAGACATTCGGAAACCGAACGGTAATTCATTTTAAACATTGTATTTTTTATAAGACCTTTATATCCGTCATATATCCCCATAACTTCAATCCCGTTATGAAGCGCTGTACGAACAACCGCACGGATTGCGGCGTTCATTCCCGGAGCATCGCCCCCACTTGTTAAAACTGCAATTTTTTTCATAATAATTCTTCCTTTCAGTAAGCGTTCAGCCTATTTTTTTGCCACTGATTTTTTAATAATCCCCAATTCCAGATAACAGTATAATAATATTTTGATTAAAAATCAATATTTTATTATAATTTTAATATATTTTTAACATTACTCTTCCCAGTTATGATAAATATTCTGAACATCATCATTATCTTCAAGATGCTCAATTAACTTTTCCATCATAAGAATATCCTTTTCATCTGTTAAAGAAACATAAGTCTGAGGAACCAAGGTTACCTCTGCCTTTAAGAACTCAAAGCCTTTTTTTTCAAGTTCATCGCGAACAGTTGAAAAATCATCCGGATCGGTAAGCATTTCGTAAATTTCATCTTCTTCGTTAAAGTCTGCCGCACCTGCTTCCATTGCCGCATCCATTAATTCATCCTCAGATACCGAGTCGCTCTTTTCAACTATAAGCACACCGTATTTATCAAACATAAAGGATACACAGCCGTTAGTTCCTAAGTTTCCGCCGAATTTATCAAAATAATGTCTTACATCTGCAGCGGTACGGTTTCTGTTATCAGTAAGAGCTTCAACTATTACCGCAACACCTCTTGGGCCGTAGCCTTCGTATATGATATCTTCATAATTATCATTTTCCTGGCTTCCTGCCGCTTTTTCTATACATCTTTTAACATTATCGTTAGGCATATTGTTTGCTCTTGCCTTTGCTATTACATCCTTCAATTTACCGTTTGTTGACGGGTCAGGTCCCCCTGCCTTAACAGCAACCGCTATTTCTCTTCCAAGCTTAGTATAAATTTTAGCCTTCTGGGCATC
Organism: Clostridia bacterium; assembly: GCA_045658425.1. Lineage (GTDB taxonomy): Bacteria > Bacillota > Clostridia > UMGS1840 > HGM11507 > SIG450. The sequence continues at coordinate 62,873 of JAZOVB010000231.1, forward strand.
AGATTTTTCTTTTTTGTGTTTAATATTATTCCATTTTGAATGTCCTGACATAATAATCCTCCGTAAAATTTATTTCATTCTTCTTATTTTAACATAGGTTACAATAATTTTTCAAGTTTTTTATTAAAATTTATGATTTTTTATAAATTGACATTTAGAAAATAAAGTGTTATTATATAGAATGATAGCATATTGTATAATGGAGGAATTAACATGAAAACTTTTAATGTAGGTATTGTCGGAGCAACCGGAATGGTTGGGCAAAGATTTATTACACTCCTTGAAAACCATCCCTGGTTTAAACTCAAGGTACTTGCCGCTTCTTCCCGTTCAGCAGGAAAAACTTATGAGGAAGCAGTTGGAAGCCGTTGGGTTATGAAAACTCCGATTCCCGAAGATATAAAAAAACTCGTTGTACTTGACGCAACAGAGGATATTGAAAAAATTGCTTCTCAGGTTGACTTTGTATTCTGCGCTGTTGATATGAAGAAGGATGAAATAAAGGCACTTGAAGAAAAGTATGCAAAGGCTGAATGTCCTGTTATTTCCAACAATTCGGCACACAGACATACTCCCGATGTTCCTATGATTGTTCCTGAAATCAATGCAGACCACGCTGAAATTATTCATGCACAAAGAAAAAGACTTGGAACAAAAAGAGGTTTTATTGCAGTTAAGTCAAATTGCTCCCTACAGAGCTATGTTCCTGCACTTCACCCTCTTATGAAGTTTGGTATTAAAAATGTTCTTGCTTGTACATATCAGGCTATTTCCGGTGCAGGTAAAACCTTTGAAACCTGGCCTGAAATGGTTGACAATGTAATCCCATACATTGGCGGTGAAGAGGAAAAGAGCGAAATCGAACCGCTTAAAATCTGGGGTAAAATCGAAGGAGACAAAATTGTTGATGCTGTTAGCCCTGCGATTACAACACAGTGTATAAGAGTACCTGTAAGTGATGGTCATCTTGCTGCAGTATTTGTATCTTTTGAAAACAAGCCTTCAATTGAAGAAATTAAAGAAATATGGAAAAATTATAAGGGCACAGCTCAGGAATTAGAACTTCCCTTAGCACCTAAAAACTTCCTTAACTATTTCGAAGAGGACAACAGACCACAGACCAAGCTTGAAAGAAACTTAGAGGGCGGTATGGCTGTTTCCATCGGTAGATTAAGAGAAGATTCACAGTACGATTACAAGTTCGTATGTATCTCTCACAACACACTAAGAGGTGCCGCAGGCGGTGCCGTTCTTATGGCAGAGCTTTTAGCAAAGCTTGGGTATATGGACTAATCTAAGCACTCTATAACAGGGGGTATTATTATGAAGAAAACTGTATTTACAGGTTCAGGTGTTGCTATTATCACACCTTTTAACGAAAATGGAATTGACTTTGAAAGTTTCGGTAAATTAATTGATTTTCATCTTGAAAACAGTACCGATGCAATCATAGTATGCGGTACCACAGGCGAAGCGGCTACTATGCCCGACAAGGAGCATTTATCCGCAATTGAATATACCGTAAAGCGTGTTAACGGAAAAATCCCCGTTATCGCAGGAACAGGAAGTAACGATACTGTCCATGGTATCAAATTAAGTGTTGAAGCGGAAAAGCTTGGCGCTGATGCTTTACTTGTTGTTACACCTTATTACAACAAGACTAATAAACAGGGTCTTATAAATCATTTCAAGGCCATTGCCGGTGCAGTAAATATTCCTATTATACTGTATAATGTTCCTTCCCGTACCGGAATGAACATTGCTCTTGATGTTTTAGAAGAACTTCAGAATATTGACAATATTGTAGGTATCAAGGAAGCAAGTGGAAATATGTCTTATCTTATGGAACTTGCTGCAAAATACGGCGACAGATTTGATATTTACTCAGGTAATGACGATATTATTGTTCCGGTTATGTCTGCAGGAGGAAAGGGTGTTATTTCCGTTCTTGCAAATGTACTTCCTAAGGAAACTCACGATATTTGTCAGCTTTATCTTGACGGCAAATGCGAAGAAAGTATGAGACTTCAGTTTAAATATCTTGATTTAATCAATTCGCTTTTCTGCGAGGTAAATCCTATTCCTGTTAAGACTGCAATCAACTTAATGGGTATGAACGGTGGTATTTTAAGAATGCCTCTTTATGAAATGGCTCCTGCAAACAAGGAAAGACTTATAAAGGATTTAAAAGCTGCCGGTGTTAAATTAGTATAAAGGATTGATTACTTATGATAAATATAATGTTAAGCGGATGTAACGGAAAAATGGGGCAAGTTATAAGCAGTCTGGTTGAAGCTGATGAGAGTTCAACCATTGTTTGCGGTATAGATATTAACACTGATACTCCCTTTGGATATCCTGTTTTTTCCACCCCCTTTGATTTCAAAGGAAATGCCGATGTTATAATTGATTTTTCCCACCCCTCTGCTCTTTCAAACAATCTTTCCTACGCAAAGGAAACGGGCACACCGATTATCGTTGCGACTACAGGACTTTCAAAAGAGCAGATTGAGGAGGTTAAGGTATCTTCGAATGAGGTTGCTGTTTTTTACTCTGCGAATATGTCGATAGGAGTTAACCTTTTAATTGACCTTGCAAAAAAAGCAACCAAGCTTCTTTCGGATAAATTTGACATTGAAATTATTGAAAAACATCATAATCAGAAAATTGACGCTCCCAGCGGTACTGCCCTTGCCATTGCAGATGCCATCAATGATGAGCTTGATAATTCATACGAATATGTTTATGACAGGCACAGCGTAAGAAAGAAAAGGTCAAAAACCGAAATAGGTATTCACGCAGTACGCGGTGGTACAATTGTCGGAGAGCATGATGTTATTTTTGCCGGTAATAATGAGGTTATTACTCTTTCCCATCTTGCAACCAGCAAGGAAATATTTGCCGAGGGTGCGGTCAAGGCAGCTAAGTATCTTAAAGGAAAACCTGCAGGTCTTTACAATATGAACTCTATGATTAATGAAATATAAATTTAAAAATCCTTGGACAGTCCAAGGATTTTTAAAATTTTTAAAGGATGATAAAAGATGATAATGGTAAGTGCTTGTCTTACAGGTGAAACCTGTAAATACAACGGCGGTAATAATAAGAATGAAAAAGTTATTGAATTTCTTAAGGATAAGGAATATATAAAAATGTGTCCCGAGGTTATGGGCGGAATGACCACACCAAGGTCTCCATCCGAAATAAATGGCACAAAAGTTATAAATTCCCTTGGTGAGGATGTAACCGAATTCTTTTTAAAAGGGGCATACGAAGCTTTAGAGCTTGCTAAAAAATATAAGGTGTCACTTATAATTTTAAAAGCAAAGAGTCCGTCCTGCGGTTCAGGGAAAATATACGACGGAAGCTTTTCGGGCATTTTAACCGACGGCAACGGTATTACAGCAAAGCTGTTAAAGGAAAACGGCTTTAAGGTAATAACCGAAAATGACTTATAGCATAATAATTTAGCGTGCCGAGTCGACACGCCATACATTATATTATTTGTCTTTTTCATTTGTAATTTATCTTTTTATTATGCCTTTTTCAATTTTTTCAATCAAGTCCTTTACGGCAGATTCGGTACATGGCTTCACAATATAGTCTGCAACATTCTTTACGATCTCTATTGCATTACCTGCCGCTATACCAATATCCGCTTTGGTTAAAAGAGGAATGTCATTTTCATAATCACCTATGCCTATTGATGTATGTATGTTTCCAAGGTGTTTTTTTATAAATTCCACAGCATTGCCTTTAGTACCGTCAAGCGGATTAAATTCAACGCCCACATCCCATGATTTTGAGATATAGCTTGTATTTTTAAATGAATCTGATTCTATAACAGATTTTTTAAATTCGTCAGCATCCTCGCTGTTTTCAAATCTGCACAGTATTTTATACGGATGCACATTAAGAAGCTCCGCAGGAATACTGTTTAAATCAAAAAATACTGTTTCTTTTTCAAAGACAGTGAATTCAACGATTTTCCCCGAACAGAGTTTAATACTTTCCAAAAATTCACCCAAAGTATATTCAAGCCTACTTTCTTTCACAAGCTCTTCCCTGTCATAATCATATATAACACTTCCGTTAAGCAGACAGCAGGGAGAATTTATGATACCGGTAAGTCCCAGTTCTTTTATATGAGAGATATTTCTTCCTGTTGCAACCGAAAAGTATCCTCCGTTTTCGATAAAATATTTTACTGCTTCACAATTCTTTCCGGTATTATTATCCCGGCAAAAGGTTCCGTCCAAATCAGAGCAAATTAAAATTCCGTCAAATTTTCCCATTTATCTTTTACCTGCTTTCCCCAACATATATATACCGTATGATATGAGTGATATCGGAACAATAAGCTTAATTAATATCTGAAAATTTATAAGCCCCTGTGCGTTAAGAAGAAGGATTATGCCAAGGACTAAAAATATTCCATTACCAACCTTATCCTTTTCAGTAAAAAGACCTATAAGACAAGGAAGAATTATTATAAGAGTCCACCAGCCCGGAAAGAACAAATTAAAACTTAACAATCCAAGCACGTTAGCGGCATACAGTGCACCAAAGGCTATAAAAATAATACCGACAATAAAATTCTTTGCATTTTTCAAATTAACCATCTCCTTACAGAATATTTTACTTTATTCCGAAGAAAAAGTCAACCAAATTACTTGTTAACTTATTTTTTATATGATAAAATAAAACAAAGGGAACTTTTTACATTTTTAGGATGTCTAATTTTAAAAAAGGAGGAATTATTATGAAAAAAAGATTTATAACTTTGCTTTTATGTGCAGCATTTATTACTTCGCTTTTTGTTGTTTCAACGGCAAATCAAGGTGAAGAGCCTTTAACTGTAATGGTAAATATTCCTTATGAAACAGACCTTTCAGTACATAAGATTATCAAGGCAAGATATACTGAAACAAAAGAGCCTATTCCTCTTTCAGATTATTATGACGGTATGCTTTATGCTATTATCCCCTATGAAAATAAAGATAAAAAAATTGAGGGATTTGAGCCTGAAGTTATTGAGTTTACCGATTACAAAAACTCGGATTATCGTTTTCACACATTGAAAGAATTATCAAGAACGGGAATAATCAAGGGTAATGATAAGGGTGAGGGATTACCCGACTCCTTTGTAACAAGAGCAGAAGCTACCGCAATGATTATGCGTATGACAGGATTTAAGCCTGAATCTAAGCTTATCGGCAAGATTAATATACCTTTTGAAGATGTTAAAAAAGACGATTGGTTTTATGACACAGTAGCCGCAGCTTTTGAGCGAGGTATTATTAAAGGCGATAGTGAAGCTTCATTTTCTCCCCTAAGAAGTGTTACAAGAGAAGAACTTGCAGTAATGGCTGACAGAGCGTCAAACTTAGTTTCACTGGGATATCCAAGCGACAGCAGTTCAAACGCAGTTGACAAAGATGCAGTATCAGAATGGGCAAAGGATGCTTATGAAAAATACGGTACTTTTTTAGCTTATGACATTGACAATACCGACCCTGAAAACCCAAAAAGATTATACAATTCTAAAAATTACGCATCAAGATATGAGATTGCAAATCTTATATTGAGACTTTGCGAAGACTGTGTTCTTTTCCCGTCAACCGACGCGGTTAAGTTCGGTTTTGACAAAAAGATGCCCAAAATTGATGGTTCTACCTCCACCTATCCCTTTACCGAGGCGGTATATCGAAACTTATTTTCAAATGGCATATATCACCCGGATATGCCTGAAAAACACAGCAAAAGCCACGAATCATACAAAAAGCTTATAGATGGACAAATCGATATGATGTTTGCTTCGGTTTACCCTGCAAGTGATATTTTAGAATATGCAAAGGAAAAGAATGTAGAATTAGAGCTTATTCCCATTGCTTACGATGCAATGATTTTCTTTACCAACATTGAAAATCCTGCAACTTCACTTACCAAAGAGCAAATTTCAAATATTTATGTTAATAATGCTTTTGGAAACTGGAATCAGCTTGGCGGTCCTGATGCCCTTTTATATCCATATTGCAGAAACAATGACTCAGGAAGCCATGCACAAATGGAAAAGCATTTCTTAAATGGTAACGAAATCCATAATACCATAAGAGAAGAAACCACATCTGTTACAATGTCTAATGTACTGACAGATGTAATGGGTGCTAAAACTGACAATCCTTTAGGTTATGGTTTAGGCTACAGTATCTTCTATTATTTCAACAATATGGATATGTTCTACAATACAAAATCCACATTGAAACTTCTTGCGATAGACGGCGTTCATCCTACTGATGAAACCATCGCAAAAGGTACATATCCGCTTTCGAACAACACTTACATTGTATTAAGAAAAGATACCCCGGAAAATGCACCGGAAAGATTGATGGCGGAATTTATGCTTACAAAAAAAGGACAGGACTGTGTAGAAGAAGCGGGGTTTGGGAGACTTATGACAACTGATAATAAAACCTTTAACGATAAGCTTAATACTAATATTTCAAAAGAGAGAAACTATGTATACTCACCTCTTTCAATAAAACTTGCACTTACTCTTGCGGCTAACGGTGCAGAGGGTGAAACCAGAAAAGAAATTCTTTCAGCTATAAATTATACAGGGATTGAGGATATTAATGAACTTGCAAAAGAGCTTATTGAAAAGTATTCTCAAACTGAGCATCTTACATTACAGATTGCAAATTCCATCTGGATAAACAAGGATAAGACCAATCAGAATTTTTCATACGATTATAAAACGAAGGTTAAGAACATTTTTGACGCAGAGGCTCGTATCACTGACAATAAAAATGCAGTAAATGAAATCAACAGCTGGGTCAAAGACAAAACAAAGGATAAAATTGAATCGGTTATAAGCAGTTCTGATTTTTGGGCAATGCTTGTAAACACAGTATATTTCAAAGGTTTATGGGAAGATGATTTTTCCGAATATCTTACAAAGCCCGATACCTTTTATAACTATGACGGCACACAATCAAAGATTGATTTTATGAATAAAAGAGATTGGCTCTCCTATGCCAAAGACAGCGAAACGGAAGCTGTAAGGCTTGATTTTAAAAAACATTTTGATAAGATTGATATGTTTGGAAATTATCAGGGATATGATGTTTACGATGACCTTGATATAAGTATGTATTTTATACTGAGTGATAAAACGGATATTGAAGCAGAGCTTTTAAGACTTATTGAATCCCAGTCATTTAAGTCACAGTATACCGACCTTTCTTTACCAAAATTTAAGGTTGAATATGAAACCAAGCTAAATGAAATACTTTTAAGTTTAGGAATAAAAAAAGCATTTTCCCAAGATGCAGAGTTTGAAAAAATGTTTGATAAGGGAAGCATGTTTATTTCGGACACTATTCACAAGACTTATTTATCGGTTGACGAGCTTGGCTGTGAAGCGGCGGCGGTTACAACAATGGCTATGGCAGGAAGTTCTCTTCCTCCCGAACCTGTTAAGGTAGATTTCAACAGACCTTTTTACTTTGTTTTAAGGGATAACACAAACGGCGAAATTCTGTTTACAGGAAGATTTTTAACAGGTAAACAATAAATTATTAAACAGCAGTTTTCTGACTGCTGTTTTTTATATCAAACCATTTGAAATGTACATTTTCCTATTGAAAATATATATAATATATGTTACAATAGCATAATAATGGTATATTGTTGCTTGTTTACATTTAAATACACTTTAAGAGGTGACAGAATTGTTAAAAAAACTTATTGAAAAAATGATTGGAACTTATTCTGACAGAGAGCTAAAAAAGCTTTATCCAATAGTTGAGAGCGTACTTTCACTTGAAGAGGAATACTCCAAATTATCAGATAGTGAGCTTAAGGAAAAGACTCCTTATTTTAAAAAACAGCTGGAAGAAGGGAAAACACTTGATGATATTCTTCCTCATGCTTTTGCTACAATAAGAGAGGCTTCATACAGAGTGCTTGGGATTAAGCATTACCCTGTTCAGATTGTGGGCGGTATAGCACTTCATCAGGGACGAATTGCAGAAATGAAAACCGGTGAAGGTAAGACTCTTGTTGCCACTCTTCCTGCATATCTCAATGCACTTTCAGGTAAAGGTGTTCACATTGTTACAGTTAACGATTACCTGGCAAAAAGAGACAGTGAATGGATGGGAAAGGTTTATAATTTTTTAGGACTCAGTGTAGGTCTCATAATTCCGGGAATGGAATACGAAGATAAAAAGGCAAGTTATCTTGCTGATATTACCTACGGAACCAACAATGAATTCGGCTTTGATTATTTACGTGATAACATGGCTAAATACAAAGAAGAAATGGTACAAAGAGAGCTTAACTTTGCCATCGTGGACGAAGTTGACAGTATTCTTATTGACGAAGCCAGAACTCCCCTTATTATTTCGGGTGCATCAGACGACTCAAGTGAACTGTACCAAATTGTTAACCGTTTTGCAAAGGGACTTTCCTATAAAACTCTTAAAGAAACCGATATGAAGTCGGATGAAGAGGATGACTTACCCGTTGACTATATCGTTAACGAAAAAGCACACTCGGTTACTCTTACAAAACAGGGTACACAAAAAGCTGAAAAAGCCTTTGGAATTGAAAATCTTTCCGACCCTGAAAATATGACTCTTGTTCATCACATCAATCAGGCAATCAGAGCCTACGGTGTAATGAAGAAGGATATAAACTATGTTATAGAAAACGGCGAGGTTATAATAGTTGACGAATTTACCGGCCGTCTTATGTATGGAAGAAGATACTCAGAGGGACTGCATCAGGCTATTGAGGCAAAAGAGGGTGTTAAGGTTGAGAGAGAATCAAAAACTATGGCGAGTATTACTCTTCAAAATTATTTCAGATTATATGGTAAGCTTTCAGGTATGACGGGTACTGCCCTTACCGAAGAAGCTGAATTTCAGGAAATATACAAGCTTGATGTTTTAGTTATTCCTACCAACAAACCAATTTTAAGACAAGACCTTAATGACGCTGTATATCTTACCGAAAAGGATAAATTCATTGATGTTGTTAAGGAAATTGAAAAACGGCATCAGACCGGTCAGCCTGTTTTGGTAGGTACAATTTCAATTGAAAAAAGCGAAATATTAAGTAAGCTTCTTAAGGCAACCGGAATAAAGCATCAGGTCTTAAATGCTAAGCATCATAAAAACGAAGCAGAAATTGTTGCACAGGCAGGTAAGCTCGGTGCCGTTACCATTGCTACCAATATGGCAGGTCGAGGTACTGATATAAAGCTTGGCGGTAACTCGGAGTTCTTAGCAAGAAAAGAAATGGCAAAGTTCGGCTACAGTGAAGAAATTATATCTCTTTCTACCGGCTTTGCAGATACTGATAACGAAGAAATCTTAGAGGGAAGAAAAAAATACCAAGAGCTTTTAGAAAAATTCGATAAAGAAATTGAACTTGAAAAAGAAGAAGTAATAAAAGCAGGCGGTCTTGCTATTATCGGCACTGAAAGGCATGAAAGCCGAAGAATTGACAATCAGTTAAGAGGGCGTGCGGGCCGTCAGGGAGATCCCGGTGTAACACAGTTTTTTGTTTCTTTAGAAGACGATATAATGAGACTGTTCGGCTCGGAGAAAATTATGTCGGCATTTGCAGGTGCTAATCTGTCAGGAAGAATTTCAGATTTATCTCTTTTAAGCGCAGGAATTGAAAACGCTCAGAAAAAAGTTGAAGCCAGAAACTTTTCAATAAGAAAAAATGTTCTTCGCTTTGATGACGTTATGAATAAACAAAGAGAGATTATTTATTCCCAGAGACAGGATGTGTTAAATGGGAAAAATATAACCGAAACAATCAAAAATATGATTGTAAAATCGATTGAAAGCTTTATTTCAGAGGTTTGCTCGGCGGAATTCCCTGACGACTGGGATTTAGATAAAATATGTGAATACGCAAATACATTCTATGCACCCGAAGGTATAACTATTAAATATACCCATGATGACCTAAATTATCTTACAAGAGAAAAGCTTACAAAAGAATTTACCGAGTATGCTCTGAAAAAATATTTGTGTAAGGAAGAAATGTTTGCCGAACATATAAGAGAGTTTGAAAGAATAGTTCTTCTCAATTCGGTTGACGAAATGTGGATAGACCATATTGACAATATGGATCAGTTAAAAAGAGGCATCGGACTTCGTGCTTACGGACAGAAAGACCCTGCTGTTGAATATCAGTTTGAAGCATTTGATATGTTTGAGGCAATGATTGATTCGATAAACACTCTTACAGCAAACACACTTCTTTCTCTTCAGCCCCAGCAGGAGATAAAGAGAAATGAAATTAATGTACAGCTAAACGCTTCTCATGATGATGGTTCGTCAAGAGGAAAAACCTATGTAAGAAAAGAGCCTAAAATCGGAAGAAATGACCCTTGTCCTTGCGGTTCGGGTAAAAAATATAAAAAATGCTGTGGATTTAATGAAAGTAATTAATTTAAGGAGTTGATAAAATGTTAGAATACGAAGAGCTTCAAAAGGAGCTTAACGCTCTTAAAGAGGATATAACAAAGTTAGGTGATTCACTTTAACTTACCCGGAATGAACCTGGAGATTTCAGAGCTTGAAGCAAAGACTGCCGAGCCTGATTTCTGGAACGATGCGGAAAACTCATCCAAAATTTTACAAAAGGTTAAAAATCTAAAGGATAAAGTTGATTCCTATAATACTTTAGGAGAAACTGCCGAAGAAATTGAGCTTTTAATTGAAATCGGTAATGAGGAAGAGGACTTAAGCTATTTAAAAGAAGCAAAGGACTTATTTAAAAAGCTTAGCGAAGATACCAATACAATGAATCTTGAAACCCTGCTTTCAGGTCCTTATGATAAAAACAATGCTATTATTTCCCTTCATGCAGGTGCAGGGGGAACTGAGGCACAGGACTGGGTGGAAATGCTTTTCAGAATGTACTCGCGCTGGTGCGAAAGAAGAGGTTTTAAAACTGAAACAGTCGATTATCTTGCAGGTCATGAAGCAGGAATAAAAAGTGTAACGATGGTTGTGTCAGGACTTAATGCGTACGGCTACTTAAAGGCTGAAAAAGGAGTTCATCGTCTGGTTAGGATATCCCCTTTTGATGCTTCAGGAAGAAGACACACCTCCTTTGCATCCTTGGATGTTCTGCCTGAACTTGATGATGATGTTACTGTCGATATAAATCCTGATGAAATCAGAGTAGATACATTCCGTGCTTCAGGAGCAGGCGGTCAGCACATTAACAAGACTGACTCTGCAATCAGAATAACCCACTTCCCCACCGGTATTGTTGTTTCCTGTCAGAATGAAAGAAGTCAGCATAAAAACCGTGAAACTGCAATGAAAATGCTTAAAGCGAAGCTTCTTGAAATTAAAGAGCAGGAACAAAGGGATAAGCTATCTGATATTCAGGGCGAACAGATGGAAATCGGTTGGGGCAGTCAGATTCGTTCTTATGTTTTCCACCCTTACAATCTTGTTAAGGATCACAGAACAAATTTTGAAATGGGAAATATAAATGCGGTTATGGACGGAGATATTGACGGATTTATAAATGAGTTTTTAAAATTCCGACTTGGAAAATAGAAAGTATGAGGTAACAAAATGTTTGATAAACTTGATTTTTTGGAAGATAAGTACAATAAGCTTAATGAAACCATTTCCGATCCCCAGGTTATCGCGGACCAGGAAAGATGGAGAAAGCTTATGAAGGAGCAGAAGGATCTTACTCCTATTGTTGAAAAATATAAGCAGTACAAAGCGGCAAAAGATACAATTGCTGAAGCTAAAGAACTTTTATCCACCTCTCTTGACAAGGATTTTAAAGAACTTGTTGAAATGGAAATGGACGAGGCTAAAGAAAATATAGTTATTTATGAGGAAGAACTTAAAATCCTGCTTCTTCCAAAAGACCCCAATGATGATAAGAACGTTATTGTGGAAATAAGAGCAGGTGCCGGTGGTGATGAGGCGGCACTTTTCGTTGGTGATTTATACAGAATGTACTCAATGTATTCCGACCAGAGAAGATGGAAAACCGAGGTTTTATCCGAAAGTCCAACAGGTATCGGCGGTTATAAGGAAATTTCCTTTATGGTATACGGGGAGGGTGCTTACTCAAGACTCAAATATGAAAGCGGAGTTCACAGAGTACAAAGAGTTCCCGAAACCGAGTCAAGCGGAAGAATTCACACTTCAACCGTTACTGTTGCAGTACTACCCGAAGCAGAAGAGGTTGATGTTGATATTAACCCTGATGATATTGAAACAGATACACTTCGTTCCTCGGGTGCAGGCGGTCAGCATGTTAACAAGACCGAGTCTGCTATTCGTCTTACTCACAAGCCTACCGGTATTGTGGTTATGTGTCAGGATGAAAGAAGTCAGCATAAAAACCGTGACAAAGCTATGAAAATTCTTCTTTCGAGAATTTACGATATGAAAATGGCAGAGGCTCACGAAAAAGTTGCTTCCGAAAGAAAGAGTCAGGTTGGTACCGGGGATCGAAGCGAAAGAATAAGAACCTATAACTATCCTCAGGGAAGAGTTTCTGATCACAGAATTAAACTTACTATCAACCAGCTTGAAAACACCTTAAACGGAAATCTTGATGATTTCATTGATGCTTTAATTACTGCCGATCAGGCTGAAAAGCTTCAGAATCAGGAAAACTAAAGGGTGATGAAAATTATTACAGAAATAATTAAAATAAATGACAAGGACGATTTTTCGGCTCTTGACAAGGCCGCCGAAGCCATAAAAGACGGTCAGGTTGGGGCAATACCAACCGAAACTGTTTACGGGCTTGGCGCAAATGCCCTGTCGGAGGAATCCGCAAAAAGGATTTACGAGGTTAAAGGACGACCTTCCGATAACCCTCTCATTGTTCATATTTCGGAAATTGAAGAAGCAAAGGAGCTTTCTTATGAGTTACCCGAAAGCTTTTACGCACTTGCAAAAGCCTTCTGGCCGGGACCTTTGACAATGATTGTTAAAAAAAGTGATAAAATTCCTTCTTCGGTTACAGGCGGACTTGATACCGTTGGAATCCGTATGCCCGATAATGATTATACAAGATACGTTATTAAAAAATCAGGGTGCCCTATTGCGGCACCAAGTGCCAATATTTCGGGTACCGTAAGTGCAACCCGTGCGGAATACGTTTATGATGATTTTAACGGAAAAATCCCTTACATAATTGACAGCGGAAGCTCAGAAATCGGACTTGAATCCACCGTTATAAATCTTACCCTTGATACACCGACTATTTTAAGACCGGGTAAAATCACCCTGGAGGAAATAAGAGAGTATCTTCCCGATGCGGTATACCATTCCTCTCTTTTAGAAGAGGAAGAGATTGAAAATCCCGCTTCACCGGGAATGAAATACCGTCATTACAGTCCCTCCTGCCCAGTTGTTCTTATTAAAGGTGGTTTAAGCACTGCCGAAAGATATATTATAGATAACGTTAAGGAAAATGAGGCTGTTTTATATTTTGAAGAGCAGAAAAAGATTTCTCATATAACAAGCGAGTATTCTCTCGGAAGATATTCTGATCCACACAAATGCGGAGAAATGATTTTTTCCTATTTAAGAGATGCGGATAAGAAGGGTTATAAAAAGATTTATATAACTGCACTTCCCGAAAAGGGGTTTGGTTTGTCGGTTATGAACCGACTTAAAAAATCCGCAGGTGAAAATACGGTTACTCTTAAGGATATCGTTTTCGTTTGTACGGGAAACACCTGCAGAAGCCCTATGGCGGAGTTTATATTAAAAAGCTATAGCATTGAAAATTTATATGTTAAGTCAAGAGGTCTTGACGTATGCTGTATGTCGGGGATGGCTTTTAATTCTCAGAAGGCGCTTAAGGATAATGATATTCCCTTTGGTGAATTTCATTCTCTTCAGCTTACCTATGGGGATGTTGCTGATGCGGATTTTGTATTTACCATGACCGAATCTCAAAGAGCTGTTATTGTAAGAGCATTTCCCGAATTTAAAGATAAGATACTTACTCTTAAAGAGGATGGTGACATTGCAGACCCTTATATGCACAGTGCAGATTTTTATCAGGTTACCTTTGATGAAATAAGGGTTGCTGTCGAAAAGAGGTTTAAAGATGAGCTTTAAAATATCACCTTTAACCATGGAAAATTTAGAGGGAGTTTATGAGGTGGAGGTTTCCTCCTTTTCATCCCCCTGGTCAAAACAGGCTTTTATTGATGAGATTAATAATCCCCTTGCCAGATACTTTGTTCTTGAAACGGAAGATGAAGTAATCGGATATGCGGGATTATGGCATATTATTGATGAAGGGCATATAACCAACATTGCAATAAAAAAAGAGTTTCGCGGTCAGGGGCTTTCAAAGCTTCTTTTAAAGGAGCTTATTAAGTTTTTTGATGATAATTCCCTTTCCTTTTTAACATTGGAGGTACGGGAATCAAACACCGTTGCAAGAGGGTTATATGAAAGCTTTGGCTTTAAAATAATCGGAGAAAGAAAAAAATACTACGAAAATAATGAAACTGCTGTTTTATACAGCCTGGAAGGATAAA
>JAZOVB010000232.1:0-24101 GCA_045658425.1 Clostridia bacterium
GAATTTAGGTATTTATATATTGCGCAATATATGTTACAATACAAAAAAGTAAACCTATGAATAATATATCATAGGTTTACTCCAAATCAATTATTTTACCATTAGAAAATTTTGAGTTTACACAAAATTATTTACACACTCGTCCTGTTATCCGCACCATTTTCCAAGTGCTTACAGGATTTCTCCCGTAAGCACTTTTTCATTATCCTACACTTATCGGTTTGTAATCTCCATTGTGTGCAAGGGTTACATTTCCATCGTCATCGAATATCTCACCATACTCACCGAAAGGTCCGTTCATTACGATCACCAGGGCAAGCTCGTTGCTCTCCATGTCGAGTACTATAATTTCTTTTACGAGAAGCCGTAGGTTTACATTGCTGATTGCACCCTCTGCTATGATTCCGTCAAGTATGTCGATACTTTCCTTGATTTCTTTCTTACGCTTTTTAACCGTCTGCTCCATATTTAGTATGTCTTGAATTTTTGTTTTAAGGGTTTCTATTTCGACCTTTCTCTTTTCAAGTATTCTGTCGTATGTAGCTCGGTTCTCCATACATTCCCTTTTTATAAGTCCAAATATTTTTATATATTTGCTCCTTTATTCACCATTTATTATATAAACCTCATCATTTCTTATAAGCAGGATTTCTTTTGCGGGGTCGGCTTCTTTAAGTGTTTTTATATCTGTGTAGCCTCTTTGGTCTGCGTGGCAGAGTATATTTTCTTTGATAATACCTATCCCCTCACAGCTTTTCAGATTATAGTCGTCATCCTCCAGCTTCTTTAAATATGTAAGGTCTTCGCAAAGAAAGTCTGCACCTGAAGAAACTCCGAAATAGGATACATTCTTTTTAAGCAGTTCTCTTATTTTCGGAATTAAATCTTTATTATGTGCCTCCTTTAAAAGTTTAAAGGGGTTTCCGCCGGGAACATAAATTAAGTCTATGTTTTCGTTAAAATATTTAAGTGGCTCTTCTAAGGTACAAGCAAAGATATTTTCTTTTTTAAAGCCAAAATCCTCAAGAAATTTCTGTTGTTTTTTTGCCGTTACAGCATTATCAAACCCTGCAAAGGGAATGATAAGGATTTTTTCGTCCAAACTAAAGGTTTTTAAAAGCTTATCGGTAATTATGGGACTTTCAAAACCATAGGAAGACAATATAAGCATTTTTTCACCTCGTTACAATCACATAAAGCTTAAAACCTCATTGATATTGGTTTCATCGATAAGATAGGAAAAAATCTCTTTTAAGGTTCCTTTAACAATTGGTTTTTCTCCGTAAATTTTGCCATCTTCATCACAGCGATATAAAAAGTAAATCCCGTCAATTTCCTCATGTGGAACTAATTTTACGCCGTAGCCATACTGATAATATACCATATTTGAGATACAGGCTTCCTCGATAAACCCTGCTGCTCCCATCATAAATTTATAAATAAGCTGTCTTTCTTTAGCATCCTGCATACTGATTACCTCTCTTTCAACCTCTCAATTATTTATTTCTTTACCAATTATCCTTAAACCATTTGCCAATATGCTTAGCGCCGTTTACTATAGTTTTTCCTACATACTTTGCACCGTCTGCGACAGTATCCTTTACATTCTCCTTAAACTCCCATACGCCTCTTTCAATGGCTTTGAATTTTTCAGAGGTTATTATTTTAGAAGAAATATTTACTATTTTAAGTCCTGTTTCGTCAACCTTTTCTTTCGTTTCGTCAAGAACACCTGAAAGATAACCGTCGGGTGCAGTATATATTCTTACTATCTCCTCCATATCCTCAATCCAGTTTTCAAAGGCAAATTCATCTATAATTTTTGTTACTTTACTGTCCCAGTTTTCTGAATTTATACGATTTTCCTTAAGCATTATATCGGTAACCGACCGGGCAAAACGATATGTAAACACTATATTTTCAAGGGTACTTCCTGCAATTGCTATAACTGTTCCCGCCCCCGGAATTAAGTGAAAAAGCTTGGTTGCCGCCTTACAGCCTGCAATATATTTCATAACCCCGTCAGCAATACACATACAAAGCTCCTTGCTCTTTTCCTTTGCAAGCTTTATGCCGTGATTTTGCGCCATCATCCAAAGCAGAGTTGCCCACACACCTGCAATTGCTATCATATCTCCCGCTCCGCTGAATGCCCCCAGCGGTCCTAACAAGGTTGACTCATGCATCGCCCATTGAACATCGGTTTTATCTATTTCATATATTCTGATGTTAACCATAACACTCCACCTCTTTAGAAATTCTGATTATATAATTAATTATACCATATAACTTTTAAATTTCAATAAAATTAAAAAGTAAAATCGGCAAGGTTCATAACGAACCCTGCCGATTCTGGAGCTGGTGGCGTGACTTGAACACGTGACCTTCTGATTACGAATCAGATGCACTACCGACTGTGCTACACCAGCCCGACTGAATAAAAAGGGATAATATTGTAATTTAATTACAAATTACCCATTATTTTATTCCCCTCTTTATTCAGTATAACCTTTTTTTACTATTAAGTCAATAAGTTCATTCACAAGTTTTGAACATTTTTCATTGGTTTGGGCTTCTGCCATAACTCTTATTACCGGCTCAGTACCGCTTTTTCTTAAAATCACCCTGCCCTGTCCCTTAAGCTCTTCATTTCTTTTTTCCAGAATGGTTTTGATTTCTTCGTCAGCACATACCCTGTCTTTATCCGAAACCTTTATTTTGTCCTGAACCTGAGGAAAAAGCTTAAATCCATCCGAAAGCTTTGATGCGGGAAGCTTACTTTCAATAAAAGCTTCCATTATTTTTACGGCGGTTATAAGTCCGTCACCTGTTGAGGCATATTTTGAGAAAATTATATGTCCCGATTCTTCTCCGCCCAGAGCGAAACCTCCCCTTTTCATTTCCTCATATACAAATTTATCACCCACATCGGTTACCTTTGCCGAAATTCCGTTATTTTCCAGAGCTTTAAAAAAACCATAATTAGACATAAGAGTGGTAACAATGGTATTTTCAAACAGCTTTTCTCTTTTTTTCATATATTTCCCATAAATATATAAAATATGGTCCCCTGTAAGCACATTCCCCTTTTCATCAACCGCAAGGCATCTGTCCGCATCGCCGTCAAAGGCAAAGCCTATATCAAGATTATTTTCCCTTACCAGATTTACAAGGTTTTCTATATGAGTTGACCCGCAGTTTAAATTTATATTTATTCCATCAGGCTCATTTCCTGTAACAAAGGTTTTAGCCCCTAAAGTATCAAATATACTCTTTGCCATCATCCAGGTACTTCCGTTAGAACAGTCAAGACCTATCTTAAGTCCCTTATACGAATGCTTTGAAAGGGAAATAATATATCCGATATATCTGTTTCTTCCTCCCGAATAATCCACCGTTCTTCCGATTTTGTCACCCTTTGCAAGAGGGATTTCGGGGTAATTACCGTCAAGATAGCTTTCGATTTTTTCCAAAACCTCATCACCCATTTTCTCCCCTTTGCTGTTTATAAGCTTAATGCCGTTATCATAGTAAGGATTATGACTGGCTGAAATCATAACACCGCAGTCAAAATTCTCGGTTCTTACTATATAAGAAACCGAGGGAGTAGTGGTAACATGCAGAAGATAAGCATCCCCTCCGCTTGCGGTTATTCCTGCGGACAAAGCATCCTCAAGCATATACCCTGACCGCCTTGTATCCTTTCCTATTACAATTCTCGACTTATTTTCACCATTAAAAAAGCTTCCTAAAAATCTGCCGATTTTAAAAGCGTGTTCTACCGTTAAATTAACATTTGCTTCACCGCGAAAGCCATCCGTTCCGAAATATTTGCCCATATCAAAGCTCCTTTTTTACAATATTCAGACTGTCTTTGTAAATTGAATTTTCCTTTATAATCCCCCTTACCATAGAAAGAGGGTAAACTGTAGTGTTTTTCCCGATAACCGTACCGGGACACAAAACTGCGTGACAGCCTATTTCAACATTATCACCCACCATAGCCCCGAACTTTTTAAGGGAGGTAGGAATATTTATCCCCTCCCCCTTAACCGTAACACAGGTTTTATCACTTTTAACATTTGAGGTAAGAGCTCCCGCACCGAAATGAGCCTTATATCCGAGTACCGAGTCCCCGATGTAATTGTAGTGAGGCACCTGTACTCCGTCAAAAAGAAGAGAATTTTTAATTTCGGTTGAATTTCCCACTACTGCACCGTTTCCTATAATTACACTTCCTCTTATATAAGCGTTGTAACGGATTTCGGCACCGTTATCGATAATAAGAGGTCCTTTAAGACATACACCCTCTGCCACCTTAGCGGTTTTTGCAATCCAGATGTCATCCTCCATATATTCATAATTTTCATTAAGCGTTTTTCCAAGGCATAAAATAAAATCCTTTAAGCAGGGTAAAACATCCCATGGATATTTCTTACCGCTGAATAAATCTTTGGCTACTGTATGTGATAAATCGAATAAATTTTCAATCTCCAATTATAAAACCTCCTTTTTTATATTTTACTCATAAAATTCATTTATTATTAAAAAATCATTTATAAAAACACCTTGACAATACCGCTAAAAAATATTACAATGATATAGTAGGTTATATATTGGGAAAGTGGTGTAAAAACCATACTTCCTTTAGATAATATGATATTTTTCTTATACCGACTTATGCAGATTAAATGCTTTCTGCCTCTTTGCCGGTTTACAGTGAAACTGTATAAAAAAACTTAAAAAAACTAAAAAAATCAGGAGGTGTATCATTATGAATAATCCGTTTATAATGATAGGAATCGCCGCCGGTGTTGCTTTAGTTGTTGGATTTGTTGCTTTCAGACTTGGTATTTCATACCGTAAAAAAATTGCTGAAAGTCAGATTAAAAGCGCTGAAGAAGAAGCAAAAAGAATTGTTAACGACTCTTATAAGACCGTTGAAAACATGAAAAAAGAGAAGCTTTTAGAGGTTAAGGACGAAATACATAAGAGCAGATCAGAGCTTGATAAAGAAATCAAGGAACGCCGCGGAGAAATCCAGAAACAAGAAAAAAGACTATTACAAAAAGAAGAAAATCTTGATAAAAAGATTGAAAACTTAGAATCAAGAGAAGAAAACTTAAAAGACAAGCAAAAACAGTTAGAAGAAAAAGAAGAATATGTTGCTGAAATTCAGAGAAGACAGTTAGAGCTTCTTGAAAAAATTTCAGGACTTACTGCTGAAGAAGCAAAAACATACCTACTGAAAAATATCGAAGAAAAAGTCAGAGTTGCCGCTGCTGTTAAAATCAAGGAAATTGAAGAAGAAACAAAAGAGGTTGCTGACGAAAAGGCAAGAAACATTATCACATCTGCAATTCAGAGATGTGCTTCCGACCACGTTGCCGAGGTTACCGTTTCTACTGTTGCTCTTCCGAGTGACGAAATGAAGGGAAGAATTATCGGCAGAGAGGGAAGAAATATAAGAACCTTAGAAACAGCAACAGGGGTTGATGTAATTATTGACGATACTCCGGAAGCAGTTATTCTTTCTTCCTTTGACCCTGTAAGACGAGAAGTTGCAAGACTGTCTTTAGAAAAACTTATTTCCGATGGCCGTATCCATCCGGCAAGAATTGAAGAAATGGTTGAAAAGGCACAAAAAGAGGTTGACGCCACAATTAAAAAGGCAGGGGAATCCGCTACCTTTGAGGTTGGTGTTCACGGTCTTCATCCTGAACTTGTTAAGCTTCTTGGAAGACTTAAATACAGAACAAGCTACGGTCAGAATGTTCTTAAGCACTCAATTGAAGTTGCTCATATTTCGGGCATCATTGCTGCAGAATTAGGCGTTGATGTTGTTATGGCAAAAAGAGCAGGACTTTTACACGATATAGGTAAAGCATCTACTCACGAAATAGAAGGCTCTCATGTTATGATTGGTGCTGATATTGCCAAGAAATACCACGAAGACCAGATTGTTTTAAATTCTATTATGTCTCATCACGGTGATGCAGAACCGGAAACAGTTATTGCTTGTATTGTTCAGGCAGCTGACGCTATTTCCGCCGCAAGACCGGGTGCAAGAAGAGAAAATATTGAAACTTATGTTAAACGTTTAGAGAAGTTAGAAGAAATTTCTTCTTCCTTCAAGGGCGTTGAAAAAACATTTGCTATCCAGGCAGGCAGAGAAATCAGAATTATGGTTAAACCTGAGGATATCAATGATGAAACAATGATTGTAGTTGCAAGAGAAATCGCAGAAAAAATTGAAAGCGAACTTGAATATCCCGGACAGATTAAAGTTAATGTTGTTCGTGAAACAAGAGCAGTTGACTACGCAAAATAAAAAAATTAAAAAAGGCAGTAATCATATTGTGATTACTGCCTTTCTCGTTGCCAAAGGCAACGAGAAAGTAGGGGCGTTTATTACCGCCCGAAAGCCCTCCTTGCCTAAAGGAGGGGGGGACCGCTTTAGCGGTGGGAGGATTTTTGAAAAGGTGTAATATAAATCCTTGACGGGAATTTCGATATGTTTTGCATAGTTTATCGGCGTGCCGAGGTCGTCACGCCCTACAGACCTGATATGTGGTCTTACGGCAACGAGAAGGTAGGGGAGGATAGCATCCTCCCGCAAAAACACCAAATATTTAATTCGGGCGGTAATAAACGCCCCTACCGTATCTGTTTACAGTTCATTTTACCGTGAAAAAGGGTGGATGCCGAATGGCATATCCGCCCTTCCATCATTTGTCATTTGTCCTTTCACATTTGTAATTTAATATGGTATGTCCACCCTTTTTTTATATTATCGCACCGTACTGTCTCAGGATTTCAATTTCCTTTTCGGTAAGAGGGCGGTCAGTGTGTAAGGATTTAAAATCCACACCAATATATTCAAGACCGTATCTGCCGATAATTTTACCAAGATATTCAAGATGAATTGTACCATCCTTGTCATCTTTCGTTATACCAAATAATCCTACCGAATCATCTATCCCTTGCATTATCAGTCTTTTGTTATCCGGACTTATATTGACTCTGTTGGTGATGTTTCCAATGCCAAAAAAATCGTAGGAATATACCTCTTTGAATGTTGAAAGACTGTATATTTTTACCGTCGTACAGCCGTTTCCATTGTTTACGGAAGCTGTAATATATTCTGATGTAATCTGCAAAAAGCTTCCTCTTACGGTAAAGATAACTTCAAAATTATTTGTTTCTCTTACTGCTATTTCCTTATAATTATGCTCGACTAAAAATCTTCCGTCAGGACTGAATTTTATTGCACACGCTCCGTCTTCAGGGGACAGGGAAGAATTAACCTTTTTTATTAACTTAGGGTTTTCACCCTCCCATATACAGAGAGTTCCTTTTTTTGAAATAGCGGAAATAAAATTTTTATATACCGAAATATCATTTACGGCTTCCTTTTCGATATAAAGTCTATTACTTATATGCCCGGTGTCTATATCGGCTGTTACTATGTGTTTTAAATCTTGGTCATCAACTGTTGCAACGGCCTTGTTTCCGAAAAAGGAAACAACCCTCATATTTTCAAGATTACCAAGTGGCTGATGAGTTTTTGCATCATAAACCGTATATCCATCAGCTTTGGCGGTTTGCCTTAATGCATACAAGGTGCTGTCACCATTAAAAACTGCAGTTCCTTTTATTGCATCTTTGTTAAGGCTTTGAAGAGCCGGAATTCCCAGTAAGCCCTCTATGTAGTCCATACCCGACAAACAAATGTGATTGGGAATGTTTAACATACTGCCATCAGGGCTTAATTCAATAGTTTCAACGGGACTGGAAAAGGGAATTCTTTTCTGACCTTTAAGTACCAGAGTTTCGGAATCAAATATTCTTAAGCTTTTGTCTCTTGAATATGTAACAATATATTTGTTATCGGGTGTGAAAGTAAAGTAATCTGTTTTTGTGGGACTTTCTTTTATCGTTGCTACCGGTGAGAAGCTGTCAGTATTATATATGGATATTTCCCCGGTTTGAGTACCCACTGCCAGAATTTTTCCCGATTCATCAAAGGCTGCCTCGTTTATAATACCGTCTAATAAAATACTGTTTATTAAAATAAAGCTTTCCGAGGAATAAATGTTTAATTTGTTGTTAAAGCCTACTAAAAACTGCGCTCCCGCTCTATTGTATTTTACAAGGCTTTTAAAAATGAATAAAAACTCTGAATCAAATTCGGCAACTCCAAGCTCCTTAAAGTCTGAGTTATACATTCTTCCTTTTATTATTCCCTCTCCTGCATCCCGCTCGATTGTAATTAGGGTATTCTCTTTAAAACAGCTTATCTCTTTAGTATCTTCTCCTACAATCTTGCTTCCTCTTTCCGCAGCGGAAGTTGTATCCCAAAGCACAAGCTTTTTTTCAATATCCCATTGGTCTTCTTTTTCGATTAAAAGGGCAAGACAGGAATTATTCAAGGCAAATGAAGCATCAATTATGCTTTGGTCTTTATGGGGAGAAAATACGGTTGCCACCGAAAAATCCCGGATACGGCGAATTTCAATTTTTTCGGTGGATAAAAGCATTACATATTCTTTGTCATCGGTAAAACGGACAGATTCAGTATATGGTATTTTTTCCATTTGTACCATCTCACCCGTTTTTAAGCTAAAACGGCAAATGTAATTTTCAGATGAGTTAACGGTAATAATCTCATCTTCCCTAAAGCAAACACCCAAAAGACTGCCATTGTGTTCAAAGGTTTTGATTAAGTTTCCGGTTTTTGTTTCCCATATTTTTATTTTGCCCTCTTCGTCTGTAGAAATAAGCTCTGAGCCATCCTCGCTGAAGCAAAGACCGGAAATTCTGTCCTTATGTCCCGTTGGGAAAAGTGAGTCAGCGTTTACCTTTGACCCATCAAGCAGAGCAGAAAGACCGTAAATTCCAAGCTCTGTTTCATTAAGAGAGCATTTTGTTAAATCAAGCCGTGACAGATTGATTCCCGCAAGAGCTTTTCTTGTATCCTGTAATATTTTAAGCAGTGAATATAAATTAAAGCCGTGATTTTTTTCAAAGGTATCACGATAAATATCGAGAGCTCTTTCAATTAAAGAGCTGTCGCTTTCATTACTTTTTATTACAGAGTTATATTTTCCTTTATCATAATAGGGTGTGTTTTTATGTTCGCCAAGATACTCACCTGTAAATTTGCGTACAACCGTGCTTATCGGCTCATCCTTAAAGACCTTGTCCATACATTCAAGGGCTTTGTCCTTTTCCCCCTCTTCATAAAGGTAGACCGAAAGACGCATGGTGTTTACAATACTTACAGAAGTAAAATAATCACGGATATGCTGATGAATAAAACCATATTTTCCATTTGTTTCCTGAAGTATTCCAAGACAGGAAACTGAGCATCTGACAATATCTTCCGAAACCTCGGTTATATCCTCTCCCATTCGCTGTATAATATCCTTGGCAACCTTATAGGTATGATTTTTTGCTGTTTGTCCCTTGCGGAATTTTAAGAAAATCTCTCTGCCGAATTCTCCGCAGATTGCAGTATCAGAGGTATCAGTAAGTATAGGCTCAATTATTTTTTTAATTTCACGCAGACTTAAATAGAATTCGCCTCTCATTTCCATTTTTCGTGCGATTT
This sequence comes from Clostridia bacterium, assembly GCA_045658425.1. Classification (GTDB taxonomy): domain Bacteria; phylum Bacillota; class Clostridia; order UMGS1840; family HGM11507; genus SIG450. The sequence continues at coordinate 9,614 of JAZOVB010000232.1, forward strand.
CAGGCAGGATAAAATCAAGAATAAAATTCTGCATATCGGCGTTTATTCTTTTCTTCTGCACGGCACTTGCCGCTTTTGAAACATTATCCTCAACCGTTGCAAGTCTTTTCTGAATTGTATATACGGATATATTATCTCTTCTCTCATTAAAGAAGGTTTTTAAAATTTCTCCCTGTGTGGTTATGCCCTCAGACTCAGATAAGGTGGCATACATAGTTAAGAAAAGAGGTATTTCAAGAGTTTTCAATAAGCTTTTATCTTTTGCTATACGGTCTCTTTTCTTTTGTGAAAATCCCGCTTTTTCAAGATATTCCATTATATCATTTTCATCTTTTCCGATAAGCTTAAGTCTTTCGATTGAACTGCTGTTTATCCCGTCTTCATCAGAACGGCCGGTAAGTACCACTCTTACATTGGGACATTCGGACATAATCATATTGATTTCCGCCATAATCATCTGTGCTACGGTAAGCCCTGTTTCTTCAACAGTTACAGAAGAAACCTCGTTAAGTCCGTCCAAAAGCAGTAAATACTCGGGCACCGGTTTTGTTCCCGGCATAAAAATATCCATAATAGGCTTTACCGCAATCTCGTAAGAAAGGGTAGAGAATACCTCATCTATATCATTTACATCGCTGAAAGAAAACTGTTTTATACTGCGGTCGGATCTTAATTGCTTATATACCGACCTTCTGATAAAGCTTGATTTTCCGTTTCGGTAAAGCTCTCCGTAAGTGTCAGGGGCGAAAGAAAGCTCAATAAATATGGGTATCTGCGTATTGGATGAATACATCTTATCCTCATAGCTTGAGTTCATTATATGCATAAGTGCGGTTGTTTTTCCTATACCGCCCTGACCGATTAAATATATATGACGGTCAGTCCCGCAAACAGCGTCAATAAGACTTTTCTTTTCATTGGCTTTATCGGAAACGGTAACCGCCATTTCATGACTTTTCTGTTCATTAGCTAAGACACCCGGCAAGATTCCCTCCACAATATTAATTCCTGCAAAACGACCTCCCGGCTTTTTACTTGTTTCAAGCCATCTGTGTGCCGCGTACCATATATTCCGACGGTTGGCTTTAGTGATTATCTTTAACAGAGCATCAAAATTTCCGAATAAGTCTCCGCTGTAATCTATATTAACAATCCTTTTTATACTTTCGGGGAGGTCTTTTTCATTAGGTAATGTATAAGAATCCGGAAGAAGTATGATAAAATTACATTCTTCCTCGTTTTCATAATATCTTTCAAGGGCAATTTCTATTTCCGTGCGTACCCAGTCTTCACCGTCTCTAAATTTAAAAACATCCGGTGTGGCAATTAATATATAGTTAGGTGTATTTTTAACATTACATTTAAGCTGTGATGGAAAATCCTTACCATGCTCCATCTTTTTTGAATCAAAAAATACCCTTAAGCCTTTGTTTGTAAGCTCTTTGTAAAGCTCTTTTGCATACTCTTCTCCATCACTTCTTCTGTATGATATAAAAACATCATAAATTTCCAAGTTTGTCCCCCCTGAACTTTTTACTAACTACATTATACCTGTAAATATTAAAAAAAGCAAATAATATATTAATAGCCGCCGGATAGCTATCCGGCGGCTAGTCATCGGATAGCTATCCGATGGCTATAGGTTGTGTTGTAACGGCAAAAACCACTGTCAACAGAACACCCCTTGCCTATTATTTAGGATTTTAAAGGTATATTCTTTGTTGCAAGTTCTTCAATAATCTTATTTGCGATTTCCATAACTTCATCACGGGTTAATGTTCTGTCGCTATGCGAGAATAACATTCTTATTGTTATTGATTTACCTGTCTCATCTTCGTAGGTGCCTGTAACGGTTACCTTTTTAATAAGGTCGCAGTTCTGTGCTGTTATTGCCTTGCCGATTGGCTCAAACTTATCTGAGATAAAGGTTAAGTCAATTTCCATTTCAGGGAAACGGGAAGGCTCAGAGTATGCGATGCTTTCGTTTTTAAGCTTTGCAAATTCCTTAACATCAATTTCCATAAATACGATTGAAGCCTTTTTATCAATCTTTTTGGAAACGGTAGGATGAACAACACCCATATTTCCAAGTCTTACTCCGTCAACATAAATTCCGTTTAAGTTCTTTATGTGTTCATAAGAGTGGGTTGCCTCTTCTTTTTTGAATGTAATAGTTTTATGCTTTAAGTCATCACAAAGGGAGGCAATAATATCTCTTAAATGTAAGTATAGGGCAGGAACATCCTTTTCCTTTGAGTATAAAGTTACCGCCAACTTTTTCTTTTCGATACAAAGATTGTTTTCGTCAACCCCCTCAACAACTCTGCCTATTTCAAATACACCAAACTCAGGTTTGAAGCCTGTGTTGTATTTTACCTGACAAAGCTGGGTAGGTATAATTGATTTTCTTATGGTTTCAATATTCGGATTGGTAGCATTCTGAAGCTTGATGTTATCCTCCACATCAATACCGAGAGCCTTATATTCGTCATTATAAGCCCATACATAAGAGTGAAGCTCGTGAAGAGAATACTTCTTAACTAATATATCCTTTATATTATCCTCATCCATTTTTTCAATATCTGCTCTTACGGGATATAAAGGTGCCATTGCGGTATTGACATCGAAATTGTCATATCCGTAAATTCTTGTGATTTCCTCAATAATATCCGCTTTCATTGTAACATCCTTGGTTGCTCTGAAGCTTGGAACCGTTACATCAAAGGTATCATTTTCACATTCTGCTTTAAAGCCTAAGGAAATCAAGGTCTTTAAAATGGTTTCCTTTGAAATTTCAATACCTGTGTATTTATCAACAAAGGCTTTGTCAAAGGTAAGATTTACAGTATCATATTTTTTTGCATATTCGTCTGTAAGAGCAGAAACCACCTTAACAGACGGGTCAATCTCAAGTAAAAGATTTAAAAATCTTCCGATTGCAGGAACGGTCATTTCAGGGTCAAGACTCTTTTCATATCTTTGAGAAGCATCCGTTCTGTGTGAAAGTCTTACGGTAGATTTTCTTACCGAAACCGAATCAAAGGTTGCAGACTCTAAAGTAAGTCTTGAGGTATCCTCAACAATTTCCGAATCAAGACCGCCCATAATACCCGCTATTGCAACAGGAGTATTATCATCACAAATCATAAGAGTATTTTCATCAATTTCTCTTTCCACGCCGTCTAAAGTTGTGAAATTAAAAGGCTTATCAAATCTCTTTATTCTTATTTTTTCAACCTTTCTTGAATCGAAAGCGTGCATTGGCTGACCCATTTCAAGCATTAAATAGTTTGTCAGGTCGGCAAGTAAGTTTATAGAACGCATTCCGCAGTAGAATAATCTTATTTTCATATTCTGTGGGCTTACATTCTTTGTGATATTTTCAACCTGAATACATGAGTATCTTAAACAAAGAGGGTCCTCAATTTTCATATCAACCTTTGGTAAATTGTTAAAGGCATCTAAATCTATAGTTGGGATTTCCTTTAAAGGTCTTCCTGAAAGAGCCGCAAATTCTCTTGCGATACCATAATGCCCCCAAAGGTCAGGACGGTTGGTTAATGATTTATTGTCAACCTCGAAAATAATATCTTCAATTTCGTAAACCTCTTTCAAATCCTTACCATTAGGTAAATCAAGGGGCAGGTCCATAATTCCCGCATTATCATCACTCATACCAAGCTCTTTTTCAGAACAGCACATACCGTAAGATGTATATCCTGCAAGAGCACGTGGGGCAATTTCAATTTCCCCTATTTTTGCACCAACCTTGGCAAAAGCGGTTTTCATACCAACTCTTACATTGGGCGCCCCGCAGACAACATCTGTTAATTTTCCGTCACCTGCATCCACCTTAAGAAGATGAAGCTTTTTAGAGTCGGGATGGTCGTTAACCTCCATAATTTCGGCAACAACTATTCCCGAAATATCACTCCCCTTAAAGAAAATTTCATTTTCTACTTCCGCAGTGGATAAGGAAAACTGATTTATTAATTTTAATTTGTCAAGACCTGAAAGGTCAACAAAATCTGAAATCCAGTTCATTGATAGTAACATACGCCCACCTCCTATTCGTCAAATGTAAACTGTGATAAGCTCTTTAAGCTTCCGCTGTTTAAATCTCTTATGTCTTTAACGCCGTATTTCATCATTGCAAGTCTGGTTAAGCCAAGACCAAATGCAAAGCCTGTGTACTCTTCAGGGTCAATTCCCCCCGCTTTTAAAACCTCGGGATGAATCATACCGCAGGGGCATAATTCAAGCCAACCTGAATGTTTACAGGAAGGGCATCCCTCTCCACCGCAGATAAGACAGCTTATATCAAGCTCAAAGCCGGGTTCTACGAATGGGAAAAAGCCGGGACGGAGTCTTACCTTAATATCCTTTTTAAACACTTCGGATAACATCTTCTTCATAAAGAATATAAGGTTAGAGATAGAAATATTTTTATCTACCATAACCCCTTCCATCTGGAAGAAGGTGTTTTCATGACAGGCATCGGTTGCTTCATTTCTGAAACATCTTCCCGGGAAGATTGCTTTAATTGGTTTACCCTCGTTAAACAAAGATTCCTTATATTTTTTGTAAATAGCATTCTGTGCCGCAGAGGTCTGACTCTTTAAAAGCTGACCGTTGGTTAAATAATAGGTATCCTGCATATCTCTTGCAGGGTGATGCTTGGGAATGTTCAAGGATTCAAAACATTCATAGTCGGTAACCACCTCGCTGTAATCCTCAACATTAAAGCCCATTGTTTTAAATATCTTTTCAAGCTCTCTTTGAACCAAAGTGATAGGATGATAAGAGCCTCTTTTTAAATCAAGGGGCATGGAAACATCAATTTCAGGCATTTTTTCAAGCTCTGCCTTAATTTGTGCTTCCTTAATTTCCTCCATTTTAGCAGCAATCAATTCACCTGCTTCGTTCTTAAGCTCGTTAACCTTACCGCCAAAATCTTTTTTCTCTTCAATTGACAGGTCTTTCATACCCTTTAAAAGACCGGTAATAAGACCGTTTTTGCCAAGATATTCAACTCTTATACCGTCAAGGGTTTCCAACTCCGAAACTGTGGAAAGCTTTGATATAAGAGCTTCTCTTAATTCGGTAATCTGTTTACTCATTTTTCTTTTCCTTTCTTATATATGGATATAATTTTGCAATAAAAAAACCCGTCCCTTAAAAAAAGGGACGAGCAGAATTTACCCGCGGTACCACCCGGATTTCAATAAAAATTGACACTTTAAAAGCCTTTAACGGTGCCTGCCGCCCCATCATTTCCTATGGGGAACTCTTTAAGCGAACTTCAGCTTATCTTATATAAAAAATGCTTTCAGCCTACGGCATTTTCTCTCTGATATACTACTTAAGCCTACTCTCTTAAATACAAACGTTTTTATTAATTATAGCATAAAATCCAAAAAAATCAAGTTTTTTCTTTTTATTTAAGCATTTGCGGATTATCGGTTCTTTCTAAAAGATAATCAATAGATACATTGAAATAATCTCCTAATTTAATTAAGGTTGCATAATCAGCCTCTCGTGCTCCGCTTTCATATCTGCTTATTGAGTTCTGATTCATATTAAGCTCAACTGCCAGTCTTAATTGAGAGATTCCCTTTGCCTTTCGTAATTCCTTTAATCTCATACAATCACTCCTTGACTATATTATCCCACTTTGGTATTATAAAAATATCCCGAATTGGTATAATTGAAAAAGTTAATGTAATTACAGAGGTGAAATTGTGGTAAGAAAGAAAATTGTATGCCCATATTGCGGGGCAGGGAACGGGCAAAGGCCAATTAATGAAAACAGGGCAAAACTTTCAGTGGTAAACACCCGTTGCTCGGATTGTCTTAAACCTTTTAAATGGAGTGCCCGGTACGGAGAGGTAAAGGTTTATAAATAGGGAAATTTACAAATGATAATAAGTTTTTGTTTTTTTCTATGTATTTTTGAATTTATGTATTGACAATTAAGTATCAGGGTGTTACAATGTAACTAAATAGTTACTATGAAAAATCCGTTCATTTTAGGCGGTGATAAAAATGGAAAATGAAAATATAAAAAATTCTAACCGTGAGCTTGTTTTAAAAGCAGGGGAGGAAGTCTTTGCGGCAAAAGGGCTTTTCGGCGCGAGAGTTGATGAAATAGCCGTAAAGTCAGGAATTAACAAAAGGCTTGTATATAAAGAGTTTCCAAGTAAGGAAGAGCTTTACAAGGCAGTGCTTCACCAGGCATATAAAAAAATGGCAAATGCGGAAAGTAAGATTTTTGCACCCTTTGATACCTGTGAGGAAGCGGTTAAGAATGTTATAAAAAAATATTTCGAGTTTTTAAGAGACAATCCATCTTATGTCAAGCTTATTCTATGGGAAAATTTAAATGAGGGTAAATATATAAAAGAGCTTGACTTATCCGATATTAAAACCAAGGTAAGCGATTATATGTATTCAGTGCTTACCGAGGGCAAGAAGAGCGGGGAATTTAAAAAGGATTTAGATGAAAATCAGATTGTATTTTCTCTTATGACCTTTACTTTTTCCTACTTTTCAAATAAGCATACAATGTCAAACTTCTTAAAAGAGGATATTGATTTCAAACATCGTGTTGATGATGTTACTCAAATGATATTATTACATATAAAAAATTAATTAAACCGGAGGAATTTATTATGGCTAATCAAGTAAAAGTTTTAATCGTAGGTGCGGCTTTCAGTGCAGACCTTCACATGGATGGATATTCAAGATGTACTGATGTTGCAAAAATCGTTGCTATCTGTGATAAGGCAACAGACAGAGCGCGCGATATCATTAAAAGATACGGTCTTACCGATGTAGAGGTTTATGATGATGCTTATAAGGCAATCGACTCTGTTGACTGTGATGTTGTAGATATCTGCTTACCTAACTTCTTACATCATGATATTGCAGTTTATGCATTCGAAAAAGGTAAGAATGTTATTACCGAAAAACCAATTGCGACCACTCTTTCTGATGCTGAAGAAATGCTTGAAGCATCAAAAAAAGCGGGTAAGAAATTATACTATGCTGAAGACTGGCTGTTCGCTCCCGCTCTTAACAAAGCATTAGAGCTTGTTAAGGAAGGCGCTATCGGTGAGCAGACTTATGTAAGAGCAAGGGAATGTCACTGTGGTTCTCACTCACCCTTTGCTCAGAAAATCGAATTCTGCGGCGGCGGAAGTATGATTCACTTAGGATGTCACCCAATCGGCTTTATGCTTGCTATGAAGAATAACGAATGGACAGAGCTTGTTGCTATGACCTCCGGCGGTTTAGAGCACAATATGTGGCACAAATCTATGGAGGGTGAAGACTGGGCTGCTGTTATGATTAAGTTCAAAGACGGCACAAGTGCTTTGCTTGAAGCAAACTATTTAGCTTGTGGCGGTATGGAAGACAGTATTGAAATATATGGTAAGGAAGGTAAAATGGCAGTTGACCTTACTTTCTCTTCACCAATTCAGCTATATTCTATCCCCGGTGTTTCCTACACTGTTGAAAAGGCTGAAGTTACAACAGGTTGGTCAAGACCGGCGGTTGACGAAAAGTATAACTTAGGTTATATCGGCGAAATCAGACATTTTATGGAATGTGTAAGAGATAACAAGGATGCAAAAGTTGGTTTAAGAGGTGTTGACGGTCTTGAAATCTTAAAGGTTGTTAACTATATCTATAAATCTGCAAAAGAAGGTATCAAAATCGTAAATCCCGATTTAAAATAATAAGGAGTGTTAATTATGTTAAACGATATCAGAATTCCCGTTACCGTTGGCGGTGTGGAATTTAAAAATCCGTTCTTTGTTGCATCAGGTCCTACCACAAAATCTGTTGCACAGCTTAAAAGAATAGAAGAAACAGGTTGGGCGGCTGCAAGTATCAAATTGTCAATTGACCCTGCACCGTACATAAACCGTAAGCCTCGTTATGCAATGTTCAAAGAAACAAACGCTTTGGCATTTACTGCTGAAAAGAGACTTACCTTTGAACAGGGCTTGGAGCTTGTAAGAGAAGCTAAAAAGGTTCTTACCGACCTTAAATTATTTGCAAATATTACTTACGCAGGTGATGAAGGTGTTTCCGGCTGGGTTAATATGGCTAAAAAATTTGAAGAAGCAGGAGCAGATATTATCGAGCTTAATATGTGCTGTCCGAATATGTCTTACAATGTAAGCTTATCCTCAGGCGGCGGAAAAACTGCTGCTAAGCAGACAGGTGCTTCCTTAGGTCAGCAAGGGGATGCAGTTGCTGAAATAGTAAGAGAAATAAAGAAAGTAATTTCTATTCCGCTATTCGTTAAATTAACTCCCGAAGGCGGTCAGATTGCAAATATTGCCTCCGCTTTATATGCGGCAGGAGCAGATGCGGTAGGGGGTACAGGTAACAGACTTGGTATTCCTGAGCTTGACTTAGACCATCCTGAACAGGCTATCTATCATCTTCAGGATGAGGTTAGTATGAGTTGTTATTGCGGTAACTGGTTAAAACCAATTGCACAAAGAGATACTTATGAAATCAGAAAGGTTAACGGCTTTGGTCCTAAAATTATGGCGGCAGGCGGTATCACCAACTGGAAAGATGCAGTTGAAATGGTACTTTGCGGCGGTAACTTACTTGGCGTTTGTGCCGAAACCTTAATAAGTGGCTTTGATATAGTAAGACCTATGATAAAGGGTATGAAGGACTATATGGATAAGCACGGTTATGAAACCATTGATGATTTCTGCGGTAAAATCGTTCCGGAACTTAAAACAGCTCCCGAGCTTACTATTTATAACGGTTATGCGAAGATTTCAAATCCTAATCTTTCAGGACCTTGTAAAGCAGCTTGTCCTCTGCATGTTCCCGTTCAGGCTTATGTTTCAAAGATTGCAAAGGGCGAATTTAAGGAAGCTTATGACCTTATCACATCCAAAGGTGCTCTTCAGGGGGCTTGTGCTTTCGTTTGTACACATCCTTGTGAGGATGCCTGTGTAAGAGGCGAGGGCGGAGAGCCTGTTAAAATCCGTGAACTTAAAAAGTTCGTTATGGAAATGGCTAAAAAAGAAGGCTGGGATAAAAAGGAAGAAGCTGTCGCTTCAAACGGAAAGAAGATTGCAGTTATCGGTTCAGGTCCTATGGGACTTTCTGCGGCAGGCGACCTTGCAAGAGCAGGATATGCGGTAACCGTATTTGAAAAGTCAGCCGTTCTTGGCGGTTCACTAAAGACTATGGTTACAAGCGGAAGACTTCCCGAAGCTGTCTTGAATGATATTATTGATGACTTAAAGGCAAAGGGCGTTAAGTTTGAAGCAGGAAAAGAAGCTGACGAAAATATGGAAGGCTTCGATGCTGTTATTAAAGGTTATATCCCTGCGGATATGGATAAAAAAGAAAATGTTAAATGCGGTTTTTCATTCCTTATGGGTGACGATACTGAAGTTTGCGGAAAGGATATTGTGATTTCCGGTAAAGGTATTGCGGCATTTGACCTTGCTCTTTATTCAGTAGCAGGTGGTGCGAAATCCGTTGTTATTGCAGGAAGCAATATTGCCGAGGGCAGAACTGCTATTAAAGAATTGATTGCTGAAGTTAAAGCTAAGGGTGTTAAATATATCAATAATCTTGAATTTGTATCCTTTGACGGTAAACTTGCAACCTTTAAGGGAGCAATCGGTGAAAATGTTACAATAGCCTGTGACGAAGTATTTAACGGAGACGACTGGAGCAAGAATGCAACTATCGTTGCAGCTTGTGCAAAGGGTGTTAACGAAGCGGCAAGAGTTGATAAAGAATTAATGGGCGATAAAGCTACATTAAAGGGTGTTGAAAGTGTTACTCCTGTTAAGAAGGATAATGTTCTTTCAAGAAACGGATATATCGGCGATACCAAAAAGGCAGAAGCAAAAATTGAAACAGTTGAGGATGCAATCAAAGAAGCAAGTCGTTGCTTAAAGTGCGGATGCGGTGAGGGTTGTCAGTTATGTAAGACAATCTGCAGTGAGTTTGCTATTTACAATCCTTCAATTGATAAGATTGAAATTCACGGTGATGAATGTGTTGCCTGCGGAATGTGCTTCAACAGATGTCCAAACAAGAATATAGAGATGGTTAATACAGGCGAAAAAGTATAAAAAGAGTTCTGAAGGCGATGTTTTAAAATATATTTTTTAAGCATCGCCTTTATAGTATAATTATAAAGGATTTTTAAGATGAATAAAATTATCTCGGGATTTAAGAAGTTTTTTGAAAATCTTACAAGAAAAAGAATATTTAATGTATGCATACCGGCACTGATTTTAGCGGTGGTTTTTTCGGTTATATCCTTTTTTCCTGTATATTTTGGCAAAAGAGCTGAAATTGAAAACAGTAACAGTCTTATAATTGAAACTGCTACCAAGTCTCTTGACGATATTTTTAAAAATATTGACGAGGTATACAGAAATATTGAAGACTCTATTGAGGGAATTTCTTTTTTCGGGCAGAACGGTCTTGTAGCAGGCGGCGGTGAGACTTTAAATAAAATCACCGAAAATATGGAAAGAAATATAATTGTAAACAGCTACATTGAAGAAATTGTTATTCTGAAAAAAGGAGAAGATTCTCTAATAACATCCCAGGGGGTATCTTTAAAAAGAGACTTTTTCGGAAAATACTATGTAAGCGATGTTTACGGCGTTCATTTTTTTGATAATCTTACTACCGATTATTTAAGTGTTAAGGTAATTCCTTCTGCAAGTTATCGTAATCTTGAAAAAAATCCTTATGATGACCCTCAAAGCCTTATGGCTTGTGTTAAGCGTTATCATGGCGAGAATATAAGCATTGTTATTTTCATTTCCTCGCCCGAATTTGTAAAGGCAGGAAATCTTACCTCCTTCGGTGAAAGTATAAGCTTTAAAATATACGACAATAACAGCTCGGTAATCTATTCAAGCTCGGACAGTGAGTATATGATTAACACAGGTGCTCTTGGCGGAGATTTTAAAGAAAGCTCGGTTAAAATCGGTGCAAAAAAATATTATATAACAAAATCTTCTTATAACTATTTTTATTATGTAGCCGAAGTGGAGGATATATTACTTGTAATCTTCCTTGTTTCAATTCTTCTGCTTGTTACCGGTTTTTTACTGTCTTTAATTCTTCTTATGAAAAGAATTAAAGACCTTGCTGATGATGTTACCCCTGCATATAATTCTTTAAACATTTCATCGGATGAGGGGAAATTAGAAGAACTAGGGGAAAATATCGAAAGACTTAAAAAGGGTATTGAAGAAAATGCAGTTAAGCTTGAAAGTATGGGGGATGAAATCAAAAACGGTATTTTCTTAAAAACAGCAACCTCCAGTTCTTTCTATTCAAGATATAAGAAAACAGTGGACGGGGTTTTTTATGACCTTTTAAGCTCTGAACGGATTTTTATTCTTTCGGTAGAAACTATCAGGGAAAATATTAAAAAAGCCAAATATGAAATAGAAAAAATCAATGAGTACTTACAAGATATTCCTTTTGTATTTATAGAAGAGCAGACCAGAAAATATCTTTATGTTATCGGCTGTAAGTCAGGAGAAAGCGAAGAAATTGTAAAGGGAATGGCACCTGTAATTTCCGGAATAAGAAGCTTCAATATGGAAATTCTTGTTTGTATAAGCCGCGAATTTGAGGGGCTTTCCGGATTATACGATGCTTACAGAGATATAAGAATATGCCGTGATTATCGCGGTATAAACGACAGACTTTCCATAATAAGTACCAAGGATATTGTGTACGGAAGCCGTATCTATCTTCCCCCTGATTTCAAAGAGGAATTAACCGGAAAAATTATATCGGGAGAGGATAAAGCAACTCAGGAATATATCCGATTAATTTTTGATACCAATATAAAAAATAATATATCCTTAAGTAAGTTTGAATTTATGTTAAGACAGCTGTTAAGCACGGTTATAGACGCTTTTTCAATGAATCCCAAAAACAACTCTGACCTTTATGAGCTTGAACAGGTATTTTTAGCAGGTATTGAACAGCTTAAGGAAAATCATGATGTATATGGAATTATAAATAATTTTATAAATCTTGTACACCTTGGAATAAACACTTATGAAGAGAAAAAAAGCATTCTTAACCGTACTGATGTTATTAAATATATAAATGCCAACTTTACGGGGGATTTATATTTAGAAAAAATAGCGGCGGAATTTTCCACTACGCCCAAGTATTTTTCAAACTACTTCAAAAAAGAGTTTACAGTTGGCTTCAACGAGTATGTAACCAATTTAAGAATATCCAAGGCAAAGAAGCTTCTTTGTGAAACTGACAAAAGTCTTGCACAGATCAGTCAGGAGTCAGGGTATCTTAATCAGGCAACCTTTGCGGCGGCATTTAAAAAGGTAACGGGCCTGCCCCCGGGAAAATACAGGGAAATTAATATGAACAAATAGAACATAGATGTATTATTTGAATAAAAGTATAAAAAACATTTTACTTTTTAAATCCTATATGATATAATTTAAATGTGAATTAAAAAGTAATTAATAAAGGAGGATGTATATGAAAAAATTCACAAAAATTACAGCTTTAATTTTAAGCCTTTTAATGTTATGCTCAATGTTTACAGGTTGTGACGACAAGGCTGAATATGCAGAAATTGAAATCGCATCTCCCGAAGAGCTTGATCCTGCAATAATCGGTGATTACAGTACTCTTAAATTACCTCTTGACACTAAGGGCACAACCATTAATGTATTTGTAGGTACAGATGTTACTACAAATAACGACAGTTTATTTGTAAAAGAATTAAGAAGAAGAACAGGTCTTAATGTTCAGATTATAGCTGTTCCTTTATCAGCTGCCGGTGAAAAAGCTAAGATTCTTATAGCTTCTCAGGATGATATGCCGGATATGATGGGTACAACAGGCTTGTCTACCGATGATGTAAACGAGCTTGGTAATCAGGGGGCTTTTGTTGAAATTTTACAGTACCAGGATAAGCTTCCTAACTTTAAAAAGATTTATGTTGAAGAAGCTGAAGAAAGAGGCGTTGCAGGTAACTTAAAGAATATTATGTCACCTGATGGAAATCTTTATTTCTTCCCTACATACGATATAAACCGTGATGTTAACCACGGTATGCTATACAGAAAAGATATCTTTGACAAGCACGGTATCGAATTATGGCATGATAAGGAATCATTCTTAGATGTTTTAAGACAGCTTAAGAAATTATATCCCGACTCAGTTCCTTATGCTTCAAAAACAGGCTCTAATATTTTCAGAGATTTAGGTTACAGCTGGGGTCTTGACAAATTCAAACCTTATTATGATGAAGAAAGCGGATTATGGAAATATTCCTGCGAAGATCCTAAATTTAAGGAGCTTATCGATTTCTTGAAGACAATGTATAAAGAAGGTCTTGTTGACCCTGAATTCTTAACCTGTACTCAGGCTTCCTGGACTCAGAAAATGACTCAGAGAAATAAAGCCTTCGTTACATGGGACTGGATCGGAAGACTTGACATGTTTAAACAGCAGACAGCTTCAACAGTTCCTGAATACGATTTAAGATACGCATATCCTATCGGCGGCAAGGTTGTTACTCTTGCAAGAACAAGCGGCGGTCCTGTTATCAAGAAGGGTAAGAATGAATTGTTAACTCTTCAGCTTAATGACTATCTTCTTTCTGACTCAGGTGCTCAGCTTACAACTATGGGTGTTGAAGGTGTGTCCTATACATTAAGAGAAGACGGTAAGGCTGATTATATCGGCTTTGAAGGTCAGAAGGGTGTTGGCATTAATCCTCTTGAATCCGAATATGGTTTATATATTGCAGGTATGTACAGAAGATTTGACAGACGTAGCTCTTACTATGACTTTACCGAAAGAGAACAGGAAGCTCAGGATATGATGCTTAATAAAGAAGGCGGCGGATTTATGCCTCTTGACCCTGTACTTGCTTTCACAGAAGAAGAAAGAGAAATCAGAGCTAAATACGAAACAGGCATTGAGAAGGCTGCAGAAGAATTTGCTGTTAAATATGTTCTTGATGACAAATACGGCGACAAGGAATGGAACGAATGGTTAGCAAAAGCTAAGAAACTTGGAACAGAAGAAGTTTTAAAACAGTATAATGCAGCACAGGAAAGATATAATAAACTATAAATAAAAAAAGGAGATGTAAAAAAACTCCAGACCACCAAAAGCAAGGTATATCAATAGTTCAGAAAAGATATTTTAAAAACTATTAAAAAGGTAAAGATTTTTTCAAAATCTTTGTAATTTATGCTTTTGGTTATGAACGAATTTAGCCACTCGCTGTATCAGGGGTGGCTTAATAGACAGCCAAAACCGTTTCAAGATAACAAATTTTTGATATTATTGCGTTAAAAACTTGGTGAATATTTTATATATCACCAAGTTTTTGTCTTATCCTATCTAAAAATTAGTTATCTTGAAATTCTTACGAACCTTAAGCCTTTAAAAATTGTGATTATTCAAG
>JAZOVB010000233.1:0-10378 GCA_045658425.1 Clostridia bacterium
ATTCCCATCGCCGCCATATTTATAACTATTCCTGTACCTCCTGCGGAGAAGAACGGAAGCATAATACCTGTTGACGGGATAACATTTGTTGCCACGGCAATATTCATTACTACCTGTATAATAATAAGCATTCCAAGTCCGAATGCCATATATAGACCAAGGGGATCAGGACATTCCAGGGCAACCTTCATACATCTTATAAATAAAAATACAAATAATGCTATTACAACAAGACCGCCTATTAGACCAAGCTCTTCACATATAACCGAGAAAATATAGTCGTTCTGAGGTTCGGGAAGATACATATGCTTTTGTCTTCCCCTTGTAAGACCAAGACCAAAAAGGCCTCCGGAGCCGATTGCATAAAGGGACTGAACTATCTGCCATCCGTCTCCCTGCTTATCAAGAAAAGGATTCCTGTAAGCTAAAAGTCTCTGGAAACGATATGGGGACTTAATAACAAGCATTATTGCAGCCACTACCGCCGCACCTGCTGCAGGCATATAATATTTAAGCTTAAGTCCGTAGCATATAAGCATAGCTCCTACGGTAAGGCCTATAATTATTATAACCGAAAAGTGAGGCTGTAAAATAAGAAACAGAGCGGGAATACCCACAAATACCGCAACGGGTACATAAATTTTGGCTAAGGTTTGCTTCTTCGGATCTATATTGGATAAAACAGAGGCCAGTAAAAGCACCACCGAAACCTTGGTTACCTCCGAGGGCTGAAAGCTTGAAAATCCCGGTATCGGGAGTGAAATCCATCTTTTTGCACCGTTAATGGTACTTCCGAACAAGGCTACCGCCAATAAAAGAGCTATATTTAATGCAAAAATCCATATTGCAAGTTTTTTATAAACCTTATAGTCAATACTTGCACAAACAAGCATCATAACAAGACCTACTGCTATGGCAGGTATCTGACTTTTTACAAAGGACAAGCTATCCTTCTGATAAGCTCTTGCCGAAGGAATACTTGCCGAAAAAATCATTACAAGTCCAAAAACAGTAAGTATGATTACCGTTATGAATAATAACACATCAAAGGAGTTTTTCTTTGTAGGTTTATCATTCTGATGCTTTGTCATTTACACACTTCCTAAATCAGATTAACTGTGGCTAAAAGTCCGATAACCCCTGCCACAAATGTTATTAAAGAGGCTGTCAGTACAACCTTATTTTCACTCATTCCGCTTTTTTCAAGATGATGATGGAAAGGAGTCATTTTAAATATTCGTCTGCCCTCTCCGTATCTTTTTTTCGTAATTTTAAACCAGCTTACCTGAATTACCACCGATAATGCCTCGAAGATATAGAAAATACCCAGTATCACTATTAAAAGAGGATTTCCGACAGCTACGCAAATTCCCACTGTAAGCCCTCCTAAGAAAAGAGAGCCGGTATCTCCCATAAATACTTTTGCAGGGTGAAGATTAAAAATAAGATAAGCTATAAGTGCCCCCACTGTGGCAGATGCTAAAAAGGAAAGCTTCATAATTCCTTTCATAAATAAAATTACCGAAAGGAACACGCAAACAACTGTTGTTACGCTCCCTGCAAGACCATCTACGCCATCGGTAAGATTTACCGCATTTACAACATAAAAAATTCCAAGGACTACAAGAGGATAGTAAAAATACCATAAATCCAATCTTACAGATGTAAAAGGCAGTGCTATGGTTGTATCAATAAGTTTAAAATACATTAAAACAAATAAAAATGCTACATCAACCAATAGTAAAAGAAATGTTTTCTGCTTAACCGAAAGTCCGTCATTTTTTCCTTTTATTACTATAAGCGCATCGTCAACTCCGCCGACCAGACCGCATAAAAGTGCAAAGCCAAGAACTATATATCCTGAAAAATCAAGGGGAAATATAAATGCAGATGCGGTAATTGCAACTATAAAGCCGATACCTCCCATAGTGGGTGTACCTGCTTTTTTCTTATGGGATTCGGGACCGCACTCCCTGATACTCTGCCCCATCTTGAATTTGCGAAGAATGGGAATAAGTACTAAAAATACCACAAAAGAAATCAAAAAAGTTATTAACAGATTTAAAACTAATTTTTCCATATTATCACTTTAACAGACCTTCGCTTATTTCCTCCATTTTATATTTTCTCGACCCTTTAATTAAAATAACATCATCTTTTTTTATAAGCTTTGTTAAATATTCAAGAGTCTTTTCATTATTTTCTATATTTACCAAAGATGAAAATCCTTTTGACAGAGCACCTTTATTTATAGCAAGGGCATCTTCTGTAACAGTTATAAGCATATCTATACCCATAACAGCAATTTTTTCGCCAAGCTCGTAGAGAAGCTTATCGCGGTAGCTTCCCAACTCCAGCACTGAGCCGAACACGGCAATTTTTCTTTTTCCCGGGTACTCTTTTAAAACCTTAAGGGCGGCAACCATTGAATCGGGAGCGGCATTATAACAATCTGCAATAATTGTATAACCGTCTTTTTTAATAATATTCTGCCTTATCCCCTCTGCTCTGAAACCGGAAAGTCCCGAGCTTATCTCATCATAACTTCCACCCAGCATTTTGCCTATGGCAATAGCACAAAGTGCATTCAAAACATTATGTTCACCGGGTATATTTATACGATATTCTTCTCCCGATACGGTAAACAAGGTAAAATCTCCCATATTCTTAACAATTTCGGGACAAATATCACACTCTTTATTTTTAACCCCGTAATAAATCACTTTTTTTGAAAGCTTATCTTTAACACTGTACAAAAGAGGGTCATCGCCGTTTAACACAAGAATCCCCTCATCATCCATACCATTTATAATTTCAAGCTTAGCTTTAAGTATTCCCTCCTGAGAACCTAAGTTCTCAATGTGCGAATAGCCTATATTGGTAATTACGGATATTTCAGGTTTTACAATTTCCGAAAGATAGTCAATTTCGCCAAAATGGTTCATTCCCATTTCAAAAATACTTATTTTTTCATCCTCAAGCCTGAAAGCAGTCAGAGGAACACCGATATTATTATTGAAATTTCCGTCTGTCTTTAAAGTTTTGCCGATACTTGATAAAACAGAAGCCAACATATCCTTGGTAGTAGTCTTACCAACACTTCCCGTAACAGCAATTCGTTTGGGGTTTACCTTTTTTATGTAATAACCTGCAAGGTCTCCCATTGCCTTTTTAGTATCTTTACAAAGAATAACAGTTGTATCCTTTAAGCTTAGCTCTTCTGAGCTTAATACTACCTTACAGCCCTTGTTTTCGGTTACCTCCGAAAGAAAATCATGGCCGTCAAATTTATCTCCCTTTATGGGGATAAAAAGACATTCACTATCTGCAATACGGCTGTCGGTACATATTTTTGTAATTTCTTTTATTTTACCCTCACAAATAATTTTTCCCGAAACCGCATTCGCAATTTCTCTGACTGTTAATTTCATTTCTATACTCCCTTTAAATCAGATTATTATGATAAAATTTCGGAAACTATTACTCTTTCGTCAAATATTCTTTTTTCTGTTCCGATAATCTGATAGGTTTCATGCCCTTTTCCTGCAAGAAGAATTATATCCCCGGGTTTTGCATTATCAAGAGCATATTTTATAGCTTCTTTTCGGTTTTCAATCGTTATAAAGTTATCACCGCAAACCCCCTCAACTATATCCTTAATTATCATAGCCGGGTCTTCGGTTCTCGGATTATCCGAGGTTATAATTACGAAATCGGATTTTTCGGTTGCAATTTTTGCCATTTGAGGGCGTTTTGTCCTATCCCTGTCGCCTCCGCATCCAAATAATGTGACAAGTCTTCCTTTTTTTATTTTATTTAAAGACTCAATTACATTTAAAAGTCCGTCAGGGGTATGGGCATAGTCGATAATCACCGAATAGTCAGTATTTGTATCAAGTCTTTCCAGTCTTCCCTTTATCCCCGCCTGTTTTTTAAGGGCTGTTCTTATAAAAGGGAAAGGAATTTTAAGAGATAAAGCAACCGCAACTGCAAGAAGTGAATTTTTAACCATAAATTCTCCCGGGATAGGCAGAGTTATCCTTGCAGTTTCTTCCCCATACTTAACAGTATAAGCCACTTCGGAATCTGAAACAAATATTTCGTGGGCACTTACATCCCCTTTTTCTATACCATAAGTGATATATTCGCCCTGTACTTTATCCTTAATATAATCAAAACGAGGATCATCCTCATTAAGAATACTTATACCGGACTTTTCAAAAAGCATACATTTTGCATCGGTATATGCTTCCATAGTCTTATGAAAATCAAGATGGTCCTGAGTAATATTGGTAATTCCACCCACATCATACTGAACCTCTGACACACGGTCAAGACAAAGGGAATGGGAGGAAACCTCCATTACAAGACAATCTACCTTTTCATCCACCATTTGTTTTAAAAGTCCATTGAACTCCAGAGAATCCGGTGTAGTTCTTTCAGCAGGATATTCTTCTGAACCAATCATTATATTATTTGTACCAATCAGTCCAACCTTATAACCGCACTCCTCCAGAATACCTTTAATCATATATGTGGTTGAGGTTTTACCATTTGTACCTGTTATACCTATTGTTTTTAATTTTCCGGAAGGATAACCGTAAAAACAAGCAGAAAGAAAGCTCATTGCTTTTCTTGAATTCTCAACAAAAATCTGCGGAACATCAACATCAACAGGGGCTTCGCACACAACGGCAACAGCTCCTTTTTCCACGGCACTTTTTGCATATTTATGACCGTCACTTTCAAACCCTTTTATACATACAAATAAGTCTCCGGGTTTAACCTTTCTGGAATCATAAGACAGCCCTGAAATTTCCAAGTCAAATTCAAAGCCTCTTACACCAATATATTCGATACTTTCCATTAATCGTTCCAATAACATTTTTTAAAAATTCCCTTCCTATTTAAATTCTGCTTTTACCACGCTGCCTACATCAAGGAACTGTCCTGCCTCTACACTTTGTGAAATACATTTTACGGTGTCCTTATTTTCCTCTGGAACACTTGCTTCAAGCGAAAGCGAAGCATCACTCATAAGCTTAAATGCTTCATTATAGGTTTTGCCGATAATGTCAGGAACAACCGCTTTTTCCGCATCCGTTCTCTCCTCGGTATATAAAATTACGGTTGCCGATTCAGCTACAACTACATTAGCTTTTGGCACCTGGGCAAGAACAATCTCACCCTTACCCTCAATTTTATACTTAAGCGAGGTGTAATTTAACATTTCTCTTGCTGTTTCAACAGGTTTTCCGATACAATCGGGAACGGTATATTCCTTTTCCTTTTCTTCTTCGGTAAGGTCAGGCTCTACCCCTAAATATCTTAAACAATCTTCCATTATTCTTTTAACAACAGGAGCCGCTATGATACCACCCATGTGCTGTCCGCCCTCGGGTTCATCAAGAATAATAAGACAAGCAATCTGCGGGTCGTTTGCAGGAGCAAAACCTACAAATGATGCAATATACTTCTGATTTCCTCGGGGTTGCTTTTCACTGGTACCTGTTTTTCCTGCAATATGATAGCCTTTTATAAAAGCACTTTTACCGCTACCATCGGTTACAACATTTTCAAGTACCTGACATAAAAGCTTGGAGGTTTCCTCGCTTATAACCTGTCTTACAACCTCGGTTTCAAACTCTTTTATAACATTACCATCATTATCTGTATACTTTTTAACCACATAAGGTCTTAAGAGCTTACCCTTATTTGCCACTGCTGATACTGCAGTTATCATCTGCAAAGGTGTTACCTGAAAACCCTGACCGAATGATGAAGTGGCAAGTTCGGTAACATTAAAATTCTGAGGTGTAAAGAAAATACCGGTGGTTTCACCGTTTAATTCTATATTTGTTCTTTCGGTGAAACCGAAAGCCTTATAAAATTTGTAAAAATCGTCTTTACCTATTTTCTCTCCGATATCCATAAATACCGGGTTACAGGAATTTTTTATACCCTCAACAAAATTCTGAACACCGTGTCCCTGTCTTTTCCAGCAATGAATTCTGTAACCGCCCACCTGCTTGTAGCCGTTACAGTTAAAGCTATTGTTAAGATTTATTTTCCCTGTTTCAAGTCCTATGGCTGACATAATAATCTTAAAGGTAGAACCCGGTTCATAACTGTCAACCACCGCTTTGTTACGCCACATTTTCGAAAGAGCATCCGATTGTGATTGCTGTCTTTTTGCCGCATCGGGAATTGCAGACAGCTCCGCACTTTTTTGCGGGTCATTCAAAGCAAAGGGATTATTAAGGTCAAAATCAGGTTTAGTTGCCATTGCAAGAATTTCACCTGTTTTTACATCCATTATAATTCCCGCCGCACCATTGTTAATCTTATTGTCAATAACTGCTGTTTCAAGGTGCTTTTCCAAAAAATGCTGCATAGTCTGGTCAATGGTAAGAACAACATTCGACCCCGGCTCAGGAGTATGGTATCTTTCATACTTATAAGGCATTTCACCGCCGCTTCCGCTTTTTGCGGTTACTATTCTTCCCGGCTTACCCTTAAGCACTGAATCGTATATCATTTCCAGTCCCCATAAGCCCTGACCGTCAGTTCCGGTAAAGCCTATAACATGAGAAGCTACATTACTTCCGGGATAATATCTTTTGGACTCTTCTTCAAATGCAATACCGTGATATTCCTTTTCTTCAAGGACTTCTCTTAACTTATTTGCAACTTCCTTTTCAACCTTTTTCTTTATTGCTTCATAGGCTGAATTTTTTTCTATTTTAGCTTTTACCTCTTCTATATCTACTTCCAAAGTCTCAGAAAGAAGCTTAGCTACCTCTTCTTTATTACCGTCATCCCTCACTATTTTTGGGGTGATACTCACAGTTTCCACCGAAGCACTTACGGCAAGAGGCTTCATATTTCTGTCATAGATAGTACCTCTGGGCGGTGTAATAAGACGGTCCCTGGTTTGTTGTTCAATAGCTTCTTTTTTATATTGGTCACCCTTTATAAGAGTTATATTAACAAGGGCACAGGCAACTACAAAAAAGAAAAAGAATACGGCAACCATAATATAGATTATTCTTTTTTTAGCTTTATGTATCAAACTTGATGTTGCCATAAAAAACTCCTTTTAAAACTATAATGAGGGGAATGAAAAGCATTCCCCTACAATTAATATGCAATCAGTTAATTTGAATATGCATAATACCCATTTAAAGACTTTATAAGTGAAGCAAGAATATTGGAATTATCTTTATATTCCGATTCCTCCCCGAAAACCACTCCGTAATCTTTAGGCTCGGTATTTATGTAAACAATCTGACTTTTTTTTGGTTGATTCATATCAAGCTGTGCAATCGCTATTTCCTCGACCTTTCTTAAATCAATCTTGGAATTTATATCAACCTCTAATTTTTTATTATAGGCGCAAAGCTCATTATACTCACTTTTCATATTATTAAGATTTATCTTCTGCTCGTTTATTTCAACTGTCTTGAAAAGTAACGAGGCTACTATTGCCACAATATACACTGCACACACAAAAGCAAACATTCCGGATTTTTTCTTTTTCTTAGCATCTTTTCTGATTTCGTTTACTAAGCTTTCTACTTCATCATGTTCTTCAACCTGATAAGAAAGACTTGTCCTGTTACTTCTCATTTTCCTCCACCTTTTCTATTATTCGTAATTTAGCACTTGATGCTCTTAAGTTATCATCAAGCTCATTTTCATCTGCTGTTAACGGTTTTTTCGTTATCAACTTACCCTTGGGGGTATTCCCGCATATACACACCGGAAAATCCTTTGGGCATATACAACCTTTTGTATAATCATTAAATACATTTTTTACAATCCTGTCCTCCAGTGAATGAAAGGTTATCACTGCAAGTCTTCCACCTATATTTAACGAGGAAAAGAAATCCTTTACCGCGTTGGTAAGAAGTGCAAGTTCCTGATTCACTTCTATTCTGATTGCCTGAAAGGTCCTTTTAGCTTTATGAGGACCCGTAAGGGCAATTTTCTGAGGCATTGAGCTGTTTATTATATCCACAAGCTCAAAAGTTGTTTCAATAGGCTTTATTTCTCTTCTTTTGACTATATTTGATGCGATACTTTTTGCGTATCTTTCTTCACCGTAGTCTCTTATAATTCTTAAAAGCTCGGAAAAATCATAGCCGTTTACTATATCTTTAGCGGTTATTCCGCTTCCCTGGTCCATCCTCATATCAAGAGGTGAATCAAAACGGTAGGAAAAACCTCTTTTTTCATTATCAAGCTGATAAGAGGATACACCTAAATCCGCTAATATACCGTCAACCTTATCTATTTTCAATTCTTTTAATATGTTTTTTATTTCACTGTAATTGGAATGAACCGTTATAACCTTACATTTCAAATCGGAAAGTCTTTCCCCGGCTGCCTTTAACGCTTCGGTATCTCTGTCAATCCCTATAAGAATTCCTTTTTCCGAAAGTCTTTCACCTATAAGATGACTGTGACCGCCACCCCCCAGGGTTGCATCCACATATATACCGTCAGGCTTAATTTTAAGTCCTTCAATACACTGAAGGGGCATTATCGGTTTATGTTCAAAAATCATATTCCAAGTATCTCCATCTGGGCAGCGATAATATCAGCATCATCCGAGCCGCCTTCAATATCTCTGTCATAGGTTTCGGCATCCCATATTTCCAAACGGTTGCCCACACCTGAAATAACTATATCTTTATCAAGCTTTGCGTATTTTTTCAAAAATTCCGAAACAAGCACTCTTCCTTGCTTATCGCAGGATGCTTCATCGGTATTACTGAAGAAAAATCTTTGAATTTTTGCACCGGTGGATAAAGGCAACGCACGGATTTTGTCTTCAAACTTTTTCCACTCTGATTCCGGATACACCAAAAGACAGGGATCAAGCCCTCTTGTGATAAAAAACTTATCTCCAAGCTCGTCTCTGTATTTAGCCGGCATTATTATTCGCCCCTTGGGGTCGATTATATGGCGGTTATGTCCGAAAAACAAAATCTCACCTCCCCGGATAAACCACTTTCTACCACTTTGATGCATTTATAAACCACTTTCATTAAAATAATAGCACTTTGTCATTAAAAAATCAATAGTTTTTTACAAAATTATTAAATTTTTTTTGCAACTTTTTTTCTTTTTTTGTCGTTGGGAGATTAAGAGATAATGCATCAGTGCAATATTACAAATATTAAATAAAAGTTAACAATTTAATATTTACTTGATTTTTCTACGAATAATTGATATTATATTCTTATAAGTATAATCAAAAAGACATTAATTCAGGTGGGAGAAGAGATGGAAAAAATAAAGATTATAACAGATACGGCATCGGATATTGATATATCGGATGCAAAAAAATGGGACATAGGACTTTTGCCATTATCAATCACTTTTGACGGAAAAACTTATAAAGAACAATTTGACATTTCAAAAGAGGAATACTGGGATGTTTTAAATTGTTGTGAAGAAATTCCACAGACCGCTCAGGTTGCTCCGCAAACTTTTCTTGATGAATATATAAAATGCTACGAAGATGGATATAACAAATTTATAGTTGTTACAATAAACGGCACTGCCAGCGGTACTTTTAACAGTGCGAATTTAGCATCAGATATGTTCTTTGAAAAATATCCCGAAGGTGCAGAATTTAAGTTTATAGACTCCAAGCTTTATACAGCACTTTACGGAAAGCCAATACTTGATGCGGCAAAGCTTATAAAGAATGGTAAAAATTTTGAGGAAGTTTATGAATTTTTAAGTTCAAAAATTGCAAAAATGAAAGCTTATGCTTATATGACAACCTTGAAATTTGCTAAAAAAAGCGGAAGAATTTCCATTTTAGCCGCAATCGTGGGAGATGCTTTAGGGTTAAAGCCGATTATGCAGATTTATGACCGAAAGGTAGAGGTTATCTCAAAAACAAGAGGCGAAAAAGCGGCAATTTCAAAAACTGTTGAAATGGTACTTGCGGATATTGATAACCCCGAAGAGCAGGATATAATCCTTGTTCACGGCTGTAACAGTGAAGAAGTGCTTAAGAAAATAGAAGAAGAATTGAACGAAAAAGTAAAACCAAGAAGTATAATAAGATGGAAGCTGGGCGGTTGTATTACAACCAATACAGGCCCTGAGACTATTGGTATATTATTTGAAAGCAAATGAAAATTAACTGTAAAATAAAAAGCTGTGCATCATGCACAGCTTTCAGACTGTCGAAAAAGTCGGTCTACCACAAGAAATAAAAAAATAAATTGATTTATCTTCAATATTTATAAAAGAGTATTAATTTCAAAAAATGACAAGGGTATCATCGAAAAACCCTTGTCATTACTTGTTTTTCATCAAAATGAGCCTTGCCTTTTTTCATAGAAACCAAAAATTT